>JAISDP010000011.1 GCA_031264715.1 Bacteroidales bacterium | reverse complement strand
GTTCGGGACACTAAAATTTCGTAGTGGGTTTAAACTGCACCCATTCTACAGCGCGCATTTTACAACTTTTATGTTTCCTTTTGCATCGGATAGCCGAACCATGTAAATGCCTTTCCGGAAAGGTATGCCTGTATTGCCGTAAATCATTTTCGAATATAATTTGTTTCCTGAAACATTAAGTATTTCAACCCTGGTGGGGGAAACGATCCCTTCTATGTCGATTTTGCCGGCGTACGCCCTGACGGATACATCCGTAAAATACAGATCATCCGTTGCAGTAGGAGTTTCAGGTTTTTCGGGATTTTCGGGCGGATACCCCAACTTGCGATCCATCCATTGGAGCCTTCCCCTGATGTAATTTCTTACATTTTCCACCTCGCCCGCATAACTGCCATAAGTTGCAGGATTTTGATGCTCTTTGGAATTCAAAATATTCCACCGGGTAAAATTAAGCTTCTGGGATGCATCGAGCCGGTTGGCATAATCGTCGACCACCTGCAGCAGCGTCTCTTCTGTGATCACTCCCCGGTCGCGGTACTGAGCATAAATGGACTTTAACCGGCTGACAAACCATGGATCGGTAAACAGCCTGTTGACCATAGCCCTGGTATTACCGGCCGAGCTGCCGGTAGTCGCATAAATCCAATTGGGATTGCTGTTGACAGGGTAAGTCCTGGAGTCATTATTATAAGCAAGGTCAAAATCCCACACCGGGCCGAAATAGAACCGGTCGTCATTTCGCCTTTTGTACATAAATACACTCCAGTACGTATCGGTGTTACCGCTCATTTCGCCCACCAGAAAATGCCGGATAAAAGTTTCCATATCCATATATCTCCGGTATCCAATGACCGCATCCCTGTAGTTCGATGAATACAGCGATCTTTCCATTTGATCGAAATATTCCTTGATATACGTTCTCTGGCTGGGCGCAATTTCATCGTCCTTAGGATATTTGACGGTTACCGGAATGCCATATGACGACATAAACCACGATCCTGCCGGTTCATTGTACGCATAGGCATCGATTTCGACCAGGTAACCTCCCGAAAGCTTGGGCAAAGCGGTATCGTCAACATTCAATTTTTCAACATCGACACGATGTGAAGCCTCTTCAATATGATCGCAAAGCTGGTAACATCCCCTGTATTCGCCATTTAAAAAGACGTTTACCGGAACGCCGGCAGGCGTATAGGGCATTTCGAGCCGCTCCGACAAGTCAAAGGCCAGCAGATTCCTCATCAGTGTTTTGTCGCCCCAGTTGTTGATCAAAGTCCAGTTTCGCTCCTTAGCCGGAAGATTCAAAACGTTCGTCTTGCTGTACAGTTTCATCCGGTAAGGCTTTTTGGAAAAGTTCCAGCTGGCATTTCCCCTTCCCCTGATGTCCAGGCTGTCGCTGTATATCTTTGTCCCGTTTTCGGAAATGATGGATACAATGCCTTTCAGGTATATTTCTTTGCTAATAATGTCTTTGGCATTGGCGGTGTGGATCACCACATCGGGCAGGCCGGCAGCCTGGTATAACCGGGAGTCGTCGCCATTTCCGGGATAGCCGTAAAATTCGAGTTCCGCAATATTGCAGCGGACATCATTCGGCCCGATGTAGCGGACATAACGGAATCCCCTGCTGCAATTGACGGTTTGTTCCGTCATTGTGTTGTTCCGGGGCGTTTCGGCGATCATATGCAGGGGTATGGCGTCGCCGAAATCGGGTTGGTTGGCTCCTTCAAATACGGCCAGGAGCAATCGTTGAGGCCAGTCTTTACGCGAACAGTAAGCGATCCTGGTGATGACGTGTTTTTCGCCCAGGTCAAGCCCTACCCATCCCCCGCTGCGCTGATGAGCGGCAAAAAAACTGTTGATATCCCCGTCGAAAGCATTGTCGCGGGTATTGACAGTTGTAGAGATGCTGTTGTCCGAATAATCCACACTCTCAACAGTTCCTATGACAGTTGCCGCAGAGAGCTTTACAGGAATATCTTGAGCGCCCGCGTTGAACCCGAAACCAAGCGGGATCAATAACAGGATGCAGCAAAAGAGGGATTTCGACCGTATCATACGTTTTTTTACAAAGATAAATCAATTCAACATTCCTATGGCAGGCAAAGATACGATATTTTCAGTTAAATTAAAGGCTTATTCGCACAGCGCTCTCAAGTAATATTTCGTCGATTTAGTGTATTTTTGTCGCGATGAATCCACATAAAATGACTTCAGAATATCATCGTATCGTAGCTCCCGATGACGATTTGCAGGACGAAAGCGCTGAATTGTACGAGCATCACCATTGGGTGGTAGACCGGGGACAAACGCCGGTTCGCATTGACAAGTTTCTGACCTGCAAAATCGAAGGCGCATCCCGTTCGAAGGTGCAGGCCGCCGCTGAAGCGGACTGTATCCTGGTGAACCGGCGCGCAGTGAAGTCGAACTATAAAGTGAAGCCATTGGACGATATTTCGGTAGTATTATCGCACCCGAAATACGAACAGAGCGTCATACCCCAAAATATTCCTGTCAATATTGTATATGAAGATGATCATCTGATCGTGATCGATAAGGAAGCAGGAATGGTGGTGCATCCCGGGCATGGCAACTATACCGGCACGCTGGTGAACGCACTCGCGTATTATTTGCAGGACTTGCCCCTGTTCCAAAGCGGAGAGATGCGTCCGGGGCTGGTACACCGTATCGACAAAGACACTTCGGGTATTCTTGTGGCGGCCAAAACCGAACATGCGCTGAACTGCCTGGCGCGGCAATTTTTCGAGCATACCATCGAGCGAAAATACCTGGCGCTGGTGTGGGGCAACTTAACCGACGATACGGGCGTCATTACTGGAAATATTGGCCGTAATCCGCGCGACCGAATGCAGATGTGGGTATTCGAGGACGGTTCGGACGGGAAACATGCCGTAACACATTACCGGGTGGTGGAACGTCTGGGATATGTTACCCTGGTGGAATGTCAACTCGAAACAGGACGCACGCACCAGATCAGGGCGCACTTCCGCCATATCGGTCACCCGCTGTTTAACGACAGCCGCTATGGAGGCGATCAAATTTTGCGGGGAACCACATTCAGCAAATACAAGCAGTTTATCAATAATTGCTTTGCGATCCTTCCACGACAGGCGTTACATGCACGTTCGCTGACATTCGATCATCCCGAATCGGGCAAACGGATGCATTTCGAATCGGAAACACCGCAGGACATGGCGGAGGTGATCCGTAAATGGAAGGCATATGCCCAGCCGTGTCAGTGATCCCGACTCCCTGGTGGAAAAAATATGAACCGAATGAACTTTTTCTGGAGGTGATTTAAAAAGTATGCCATTTATGGCTTATGGCACCGCCAAAAATTCTAAATCAATTGCTTTCTCTACTGTGTTTACAATCAGCGTAAAGACTTTTTCTTTTGCAAAACAGTTACTCCTACACATTCAGGACATCGTATGCCGCTAATATCCCTTGCATTACTGCCGAGGTGAATCCGGCGTGTTCCATCTCATTCAGTCCTTTGATGGTAATGCCTTTAGGAGTAGTAA
>JAISDP010000004.1 GCA_031264715.1 Bacteroidales bacterium | reverse complement strand
GCCTTTTCAAGCACATAATATTTATGGTTTTTTGTTGTCCACTGTCGGGGCTGGACCTCTTCAGATTCTGATAAATCTCCCATATAATGATGCGGTAATTCCCAATACACGTGAATGGGTATTTGATTATCCTTGAAATCAACAGTAAATTGAGGTATCAATCGATTGCCTTCCATATCATAATGATACAATGTATCCTTACGAGGGATAAAGGAAAAAATAAGAAAGTCCTTTTCAGGCGTATTATTCCCGGAAAATATTTGGAAAAATCCGCCAAGCACGTGTTTACCTTCAAGTTCAAAACCTTTTGAGGATATACCATTTATTATTTTACCCGAAAGTTTTTGCATCCATGCAAAATATGGCGCCGCAAATCGGCTATCCCTCAATGGAAGTGTAATGACGGAAAGTGTAGAGTCAGCTTGATCAACATAAATTCTGCTTCTTGAGGATTGATATGGTAATGGTATCGGGTCATAACTATTCCCATTCAGATCATACACCAATATTTTTTTGCTGTTAACGGGTAATAAAAAAATTCGACCATTTTTTTCATCTAATTGTTGATCACTTATATACATATATTCATTAGGTCCTTTCCCAAATGTTCCTATATTTGTGATAAACCTGCCCGACTTGTCAAACAATCTGTATGGGGTTTTATCACTCCATCTCATGTTAACCAATATATGGTGATTTCCTATGATCACAGGTGATTCCGAAACTAAGGCCTCTGCCGTATTTTCCAACTTCACGATTTGCAATTCTTCTGTAAAATGACTTAATGGCAGTATTACAGTATCTTTGAACAGATGAGGGTCGCATACGACGACTTTGTGGGTATTGACCTGTCTGAGTTCAGCTACTTGTGGACATTCGTTTAAATCCTGACGGTTCGAGTTATCGGAAGACATTCGGCATCCTGCTAACATAAAACAAGCAGGTAAAATCACAGGTAAAACTTTTTTCATTAAACTAACTTTTAATGCTTAGACCCAAATCACAGGATTAGTCGAAATTCAATCGTACGTACATCTTGAACCGGGTATTCTAATCATGCAATTCAGGTCAAACGCTTAATTTGAAGTTACAAAACCTTATTACAGACTTTCCATTCTACCTGTAATAAAACCTTTCAATAACCCAAGTTTGGGCCACCTACATCAACTTGATCATCTCCATTTGTTCCTACATATTCTTCATTATACAGACTATACTGATTATTTGCTGGCTCATAACAACCACAACCGTCATCACATATACAATATCCACCTTTCGGGATGTTGCAATTCTTTACCATACAATTCTTTTAATTTGATTTAACTCTTTTCTATCTTTGCCGGGCAATCCTCCTTTATTCTTTAGTGGGAAACCAGGACGCGCCGTTTAACTTTTGGGCTTTCCGGCGCTTCGTCTTTATTTTCCCGGGTTATTGTTTGATACATATTTTACTTAAATCATTCATCCATGCTTTGCAAGCTTGCAAAGACCTCATGTAACCGGTTGGAGACAGTTCGCAGCCTTGCAAGCTATTCCCGTAAACTTTTTTGAATGCTTTGCAGGCTTGCAAACACCTCCAATACATGTATCGAGATACTTTGCAGGCTTGCAAACACCTTTTGTACACGTTCGGACATGGTTTGCAAGCTTGCAAACCATATCCGACAAAAATTATGAGCGCTTTGCAGAGCTGCAAAGCGCCCCCGATCATTTTCAAGCGACCTTTGCAAGCGTGCATGGAGTCCCTGACAGGTATAAAAAGGCGCTATTGCTCATTCTTCGGTTTTGTCATCCTCAATCTGGGGATCTTCATCGGACGAAACCACCGGCTTGCGCGAGATTTTCGGGAAGATGCCGTCGGCCACAGATACGCCATACTCCTTGCGCGCATCTAAGTAATTGTGTTCATACTGCTGCCTGACAGCCGCCTTTGCCAACTCTTCGTCGGTCTGCAAATCTTTTAACTGTTCGGTTGCCTGCTGGTAAACATTCCATGCCGCTTTGGAAGCTTCGATACACTGCCGCAGGGGTGCAGCCAGTGACCGCAACTCGTGTCCCTCTTCGAGGGTTTCCAGTTTCTTGGGCAAGCCGGCCGCTTCAACGGGCTCTTTCGACAGGGGCATCCGTACAAGGTCCGAATAGGTGTGGCTGGGGAAGATCATATCGAGTATGCGTCCATTGTTGTCGCGATCCCATTGCCGTACCCGCTCGAAGGTGGTACGTATGGCATTATCCAGCTGGACATCACAAAAGATCACGTCGTCATAAGCATCTTCTTTGGCTTCAACTGCTGTTTTCCGTATCTTTTCCTGCTCTTTGAGCCTGTCCAGCGCCGGCTGTATCGCCGCCGCAAATTTTTTGGTTCCGCTTACCCGGTCGCATAAACGGGCATGCCGCCGTCCCATGCGCAAATGTTGCGCTGTGGAATCGTACTTATGGATCATTCTTGCCATGGTGTTAATTTTAAATTTTGAAGAACAGATTTATTTGACTTATTTTTTTGTCGCTAAAGACAATGCGAAAATAGAATACGCATATCCGTCTGCCAAACAAAAAATGCCGAACGTAGTCAATTTGGGTACCGAGCGTAGAAAAAAATGCCGGGCGTAGTCGATTTGGATACTGAACGTAGATTATTTTCCGTTTTTCCTGATCACGATGGGATATCCCACCGGCAAAACATCATGTAATCGGGGCAATCTTCCCTTCCGCAAGTATGACACCTTTTGCATGGGGGAGAAATACGCGTCAGCCCGGATTTTTGCTTTTTGAAACCAAGCATGTTCCTGGCGGAAATCTTAAATTCTTTCCCGTTATCCATCATTACCGAAGGCGGATTTTCCGTATATTCCCTATAATGGCAGATATTGATAATACACTGTCGGTTACACTGGTAAAATGCTTTTCCAGGCAGGTTTTCCAGCAGTTGCTTTATGGTAATCTCCGCTTTGTATTTGAATCCATCCTTAAAATTAAGCCAACAATAGGGCTTTTGGTATTTCACGTATATCAGTTCGCTGTAATAATGCGCGACTTCCCCGTTCCCGGTAGGGATTTCCATTTTCAAGCGGTGGAATTTCATTTTAGGTTGCATGGTCCTTAAGATTGATTGTGGAATCATTGAGTGATTGAGTGATCGATTGAAGAACTGTTGACAAATGTCTGAAAAAAAAATGAACCTGCAATTTTTTTGCGCGCTTTTCCTGTAAAAAAACAGCCTGTTGATGCGGATCGTTTTTGGGCGCGTTACTTTCTGATCTTAAGAAGGCCGTTATATGCCGTGTCGCATACCGTTCTGACATAATTTGATGTCAGAACCCGAACAGTTACAAAATATTTTTCTATTTTTGTTCCCTGTAAAGCATTTCAGGACGACACAACATGACGAATATAATATCGAACAACAGTTCTAAAAGGATGTCAACATTCTTATTGGCGCTGGCGGCTCTATTCTTTCTTTTACCGGGCCTCGCCTCATGCAGGAAAGACAAAGGGCCGGAGATTCCCGTTGTTCCTTCTCCGGCAAAAAAGTACGAGTATTTGACATTACTGTCCGAAACGGCCCACAACATGACCGTCGCCAAAATGTCGGACAACTACCACTATAAGGTGACAACCACAGAACAAGACCCTTATGTGTTGACCGGCAAATTAGCGAAAGCGAATCCGTCCGACTCGGTGGTCTTTTGTTTCGAATACAAAAGCAGTAAGGAACTGGAATTTATACAGGTATTTTTTGCCGAGCCCATCACGGAACAACGCTCCATGAAAAGCGGAAAAGTCCCGGTGTCGGGTTCGTGGCAGGAATGGGCGGTGACGCTGAAAACGCTTCTTGCCGAAAATTCGTGGGGAAACGCCGGGCAATACCTGCGTTTGGATTTTGGCAACGACGCCGGTTACGAAATAGAACTGAGAAACATTCATTTCAGGGGAATGACGCCGGTTGAAAAGAAAGAAGAGGAAGCCCGTGAAGAAAAAATGGCATCCGACCGGCAGTTTGGCGAAGACATCAGGA
The DNA here is from genome assembly GCA_031264715.1 of Bacteroidales bacterium. GTDB lineage: Bacteria > Bacteroidota > Bacteroidia > Bacteroidales > UBA4181 > JAIRLS01. The sequence continues at coordinate 10,814 of JAISDP010000004.1, read as the reverse complement.
AATACCTGGATACAAAATACACATCTTTCGTCACCGAAGTGGATGCCGGGATAAATACCATCACTGTTAAAGGCAATTACACGGGCGATGGAACCTTCGTTCTTTGTGAAATCCCGCCATATCTGGATGTAGCGCAACTCAACGATTTTACGTTGAGCCGCCCGTTAGGTTCGCCGGTATTTTCCGAAACTTTCGAGCGCTTTGTGGCACGGGACGGGTTCAACTACGACCGGACACTGTCCAAATGGGTAATTGCAAAGAAAGGAACCGGCGGAAGCAACGACATGACTGTTTCACATGCGCGTTATCCCGACAAGATACATGCTGCCCAGGCCACCACACAGGCGAAACCTGCAAGCAAAAAGGGTCTGGGCGGATATTTCAACCACAGCGTGCAATGCCAGGACTTGGACGACCTCGGGATCACCAGCGTAACGGTCAATGTGCCGTTCACCGCCTACATGCGGAGCCGGCAAAGCGGTAATGACATCGAGCACAACTATGGCGGCAAAAGCTACTATTTCGACCTGAACCAGATCAACGCCCTGGACGCGGCGCTTACCGAATGTCACAAGCGGAACATTGTGGTGGCGGCGATTATCCTTGCGCAACCGGCGGCTAACTGTCCCGACAGGGAAATAGGCAACCTGTTGCAGCATCCCAACTTCTCAGGCGGATTCTATACCATGCCCGATATGACCAGCCCTGCGAGTGTAAATACTTATGCTGCGGCGCTCGATTTCCTTGCCAAACGCTATTGCCGTGCCGACAGCCGGTACGGACGTATCCACCACTGGATCATGCACAACGAAGTGGACGCAGGTATCGAATGGACCAACATGGGACACAACAAGCCGATGCCGGTATACACGGATGCCTATATGAAATCGATGCGGATGTGCTACAACATCGCCCGGCAGTATGATCAGTATTCGGAGGTATTCGGGTCGTTCACTCATTCGTGGAAAAAAGCCGACAACGCTGTTGCGGATACCTATGCCTCGCTCGACATGCTCAATGTATTCAACGATTATTGTAAGGCCGAGGGCGATTTTCAATGGGCATTGGCCTACCATTGCTATCCGCAGGATTTAAATGAACCGAAGACCTGGAACGATGCGAATGCCACCTATTCGACTTCTTCGACGCTGATCACCTTCAAAAACCTTGAAGTGCTCGACCGCTGGGCCAAACAAACGGAAAATATGTACAAGGGCACGGAAAAACGCACAGTGTGGCTATCGGAAAACGGGACTAATTCGAGGACATATGGTGAAGCCGACCTCCTCGAACAGGCGGCGGGCTTTGCCTGGGGGTGGACAAAGTTAGGGCAGCTCGACGGTATCGACGCCATGCAATGGCACAACTGGGCAGATAATGAAGCCGAGTTCGGTTTAAGAATCGGCTTGCGCAAATTCGGATCACAAGACCTCGAACGTAAAGACGTATGGTATGCATACCAGGCAGCAGGAACGGCCAATGAAAGCAATGTTTTTCAGAAATACCTGTCCATCATTGGCATCGCTGACTGGGATATCATCAGGAGTGTTTATTAATGATGTAATACGGGTTACTTATAGATTTCCGGTCGGCCTGAACATTCAAATTTGTAATAACGATTTCGATGTATGAATCAACAAAACCATAACAAAACAAAAATGAAAACAATCATCTGTTCCTTTATCTTCACCGGCTTTATATCCGGCATCTTTGCACAGTCCGTCAAAATTAATTACGGCAACGGCTTGCCGGCCACCGATGCCCTTGGGCGGAAAGTCGCCACATCCGATGAAGCCGGCGTCCCTAAAAAGGATAAGTACATTGCCATGTTTTACTGGACATGGCATCAGGGAGATGACGACACTGCCTACCAGGTGAAAAACATCACCGAAATCGTGCGGAGATATCCCGAAGCCATGAACGACTATCACCATCCGGCATGGGGAACCAGGCAACCGGGCTTCTTCTTTTGGGAACAGCCATTGCTGGGATACTATAAAACTACCGATCCCTGGGTATTGCGCAAACATGCGGAAATGTTGGCCGATGCAGGTATCGATGCTGTTTTTTTTGATTGTACTAATGGCAGCCTCACCTGGCAGGAATCGTATGAAGCCTTGTTGAAAACCTGGGATCAGGCGCAGAAAGATGGCGTAGACGCACCAAAGATCGCCTACATGCTCCCTTTCGGGCCATCTCCACATTCACTGGTATCGCTTCGCCAGCTCTACCGCGATGTATACAGGCCAGGCCGGTACAAAAACCTATGGTTCTTCTGGAAAGGCAAGCCCTGCATCATGGGTTATCCCGACAACCTTACCGATTCGGACGAAGACCGTGAAATCGCCAACTTCTTTACCTTCCGTCCCGGTCAACCCGACTATGTGGATGGTCCCAAAAGGAACGACCAGTGGGGATGGCTCGAAAACTATCCGCAACATGGCTATGTCAAAGGCGCCAACGGCAAGTTCGAGCAGGTTGCCGTGGGGATCGCCCAAAATGCTTGCCCGGCTACCGAGGGACATTGCAGCGCTTTCAACCTGCCGGGATCATTTGGCCGTAATTTCAGCCGGCGCAATGGCTTCGACCCACGGATAGACGGATACCTTTACGGGTGGAACTTCCAGGAACAATGGGAACGCGCTTTTGAACTCGACCCGGAATTAGTATTCGTCACCGGATGGAATGAATTCATTGCCGGGCAATGGCTGCCGGAACACGGCTGGACAGGCGATCCGTTTTCGTTTGTCGACCAGTTCGACTGGGCCCGCAGCCGCGACATCGAACCCAACAAGGGCTGGGGCGATAAAGGTGATGCATACTACTGTCAGTTGATCAATTATGTACGCAAGTTCAAGGGAACACCGGCGCTCGAAAAAGCATCCGCACCCAAAACCATCAAAACAGGTAAGGCGGACGGCTGGGCGGATGTGGCTCCATATTACAAGTCGTACAAGGGTAACACCATGCACCGCGACCACCGGGGACGTTACGACCGGTATTACAGGAACACGACCGGCCGGAACGACCTTGTGGGCGCAAAAGTCGCCCGCGATGCCGATAAGGTTTATTTTTATGTGGAAACTGCCGGAACACTTAGCCCGCAAACCGACCGCAACTGGATGATGCTGTTCATTGACATCGACCGCGACAAATCTACCGGCTGGAACGGGTATGATTATGTTGTGAATTACATCAATCCGCAGAAAAACAAAGCTTTTATTGCTGAAAATACAGGCGGCTGGTGGGAATGGGAACAGTGCGCTGAAATAAAATATGCGGTAAACGGCAACAAGCTTGAGATCGAAATACCGAGGACTGTATTCGGCGCTAACGGTAAAAACCTGGACATGGAGTTCAAATGGTCGGACAATATGCAGGAAGAAGGCAACATCATGGATTTTTATGTGAACGGCGATGTTGCGCCGGGCGGAAGATTTAACTTTGTATACCGGGAATGAAAACACGAAACACACATTGCATCGTATTTCCAAATTGCACAAGTATGGATTTAAACATACTTGATTGTGAATAAATATTATCACCATGAAAAGAATGTATTTTATCTATTTTATCATCGCACTGTTTTTCAGCATCATTCCGGCCACAGCCGCTAAAAACACATTTACCCTTTGGCAGTTGCCGTCGCAAATCAACACCATCGGCAATTCGTATATCATCCTCACACGCAACGGTAAAGTGGTGGTGATGGATGGCGGGGTGAAGGAAGAAGCGCCTTACCTGCGGGGCTTTCTGGCTGCGTTGGGCAACGAGGTGGAAGCCTGGTTCGTCACTCATCCGCATCCCGACCATATCGGTGCATTGACCGAGATACTCAAGACGCCACAGGGGATTGTTATCAAAAAGCTGTACCAGTCCGAGTTTTCGCCTGCTTTCCGCGATACCGAGCCCGACTGTGCCCCAGCAGCCAATGCCTATTACGATGCGCTGGCGGCATTGGGCGTACCCGTGACAAATTACGCTACACCCGGCGCCCAGCTGGATATCGACGGGGTGAACTTCAAGATTCTCACGGTTACCAATGAAAACATCCGTGTAAATCCCTACAACAATTCGAGCATGGCAATCCGTGTGTGGGATAAAAAGAAATCAATCCTCTTCCTGGCCGACTTGGGACTCGAATCCGGTGACTTGCTGCTGAACGGTCCTTACCGCAAGGATTTGGATTGCGACTATTTGCAGATGGCGCACCACGGGCAACGGGGCGTCAGTAAGGATTTCTACCGTACCGTCAAATTCTCTGCCTGTCTTTGGCCAACCCCGTCGTGGGTATACAACAACGATGCGGGCAACGGGTTTAACACCCACACCCTCGAAACGGTGGAAATACGCGAACTGATGGAAGAATTGGGAATCACCAGGCATTATATCAGTTTCGAAGGATTAAGCAAAATTGAGTGATGCGGTTTAATGACGAAAACCGGCGCTTAATGCCGGAAGTCTTAAAAAGTTTGTAGACAATATAAAAACGTGTATAATAATTAATTGAATTTATAAATAATAAAAATAACGACATAATGGAAATGGAAACATCAGTAACGGAAAAGAGTACAAAAGCGGAGATATTGAAGGCATACGAAATGCTGCTAAAAGATATCCAACAGGCAAAGTCGGACATGCCCAAACAGGTGCAGGAAGTAAAACAGCAAAAGGAAACTTTGAGCAAAGTGTCGGAAATAACCAGCGAAGAAATCGTGAAAGACATTACCGGTCTCAAGTCGAGCCTGAGTAGTTCCCTGGACGAAATGCTGCAAAGTTTGACCGGCGAATTTAGAAAACTGGAAGAAATACGCGCAGCTATTGCTCTGGAAAAGAAAACGCTGGACGACTTATATTCTTTGTCTGCCAATACAGATTCGCTGGCAGCCATGTTGCTTGTTCACAAGGAGAAAAAAGAAAGCTTCGAGAAGACCATGAAAGAAACGGAGACCGCTTTTGCCAACGAAATGGCAGATAAGAAAGCGCAGTGGGAACTCGAAAAGATGAAACAAAAAGCGGCGGAAAAGGAATATGCCGACGATTTGGCAAAACGTAACAAACGGGAAGATGAAGAATATGTATATAATCTGAAAATCAAGCGTCAAAAAGAACAGGACGAGTACGATACCCGTAAATCCCAACTCGAAAAGGAACTTGTTGAAAAGAAATCAAGTTTTGAACAGGAAATATCCAAACGCGAAGTGGAATTGAAAAGCGCCGAATCCGAATTGGCCGAACTCCGGAAAAATAATGCCGAATTTCCGTCCAAACTGGACAAGGCTCTTAAAGACAGGGAAGCCGAAGTCACTAAACAACTCCAGACAAAATACGATTTTGATATCAAGTTGATGGCAAAGGAAAATGAAGCCGATATTCGTCTTAAAGACCAGATAATAGTTTCATTACAGGAAAAAATCAAGGAGCAGCAAGTTCAGTTGAAGGAACACGCGGACAAAGCCAATCGCGCCGAAGCCAATGTCAAGGATATTGCAGTGAAAGCGATCGAAAATGCCTCCAAAATCCGTATGTTCACAGCCAAGCCTGAAAAGGAAGATAATTAACCGTACTCCGAACGTCGATTCCAGAGTTTCCCGCTTTTGGTGCAGATCGCTTGTGCATTGCCCGTCAGGGCATCCATATCAATAGAAATCTGCACCAACTGGTTGAACCGAATACGACAAACTGACCGTTCCGTAACGGATTGTACTGAGTCTCGATGCAGCGTAACGTTGCTCTACATCGAAGCGTAACGTTGCTCTACATCGAAGCGTAACGTTGCTCTACACCTCGGTGCAAGGTTGCGCCGTTCCAACCCTGTCAGCGGTCTTTGACCCTGACAGCGGTGGCAGGTAAAAAATCACCTAAACAAATTTTTTTTTGTTTTTGAACAAAAAACAAAAAAATAATTTATGTGTTTTTCCTGCATTTCAGCAATGTGTGCCCTACTCCGATGTGATCCGTTATTTTTTCAATACGCAACCCGGCTTTTTCAATCAGTGAGAAGAACAGGTCGGAGCGGTACATTTGGCTGTTGCCGTTGGCCATAGAAGTAAAATACAGTGAAGTCATCATCAGGCAGAATGTCGAGGTGGCGAAACGTTGCCTGTCCCAGAACGGCTCCAGGATAAAGATGCTGGCATGGTCATCCGTTGCAGCGGCGCAACGGGTGAGGATGGAGACTATTTCGCTTTCGGAAAAGCAGTCGAGGAACTGGCTCAGCCATATCGCGTCGAAACCGCGGGGTAAGATTTGTGATGCATCCAGCAAATCGGTTTCGATATACGAAAGTCTTCCGGCATGGGGCGTTTCAGCAGCATTGGCTTTGGCCATTTCCAGCTGACCGGGCAGATCGGCGATGCTTACCTGTACATGGTCGTTGTAGCCGAGGCACTGTAAGGCGAACTTTCCGGTATTGCCGCCTATATCCAGCAAACGTTCCGGCTTTTCGTCGAATACCGGAGGCAAACATTCGGAAAAAGACACATCGGAATAGTAATGGTCAAACCCGAACCAACTTTCCCGCACTTTGGGAGGAAGTTGCGAAAGCGCTTCGTAGATGGTGCTCCATTCGCCGAATACCTTCAATCCTTCGGGTTTACCGGTTTTGACAGAATCCTCCAGGCGGAACAGTCCGTTGTAGCATACATCGTTGACAAAGTCGGCATTGGCAATGGTGAACGGGTGGTGCATGAAGAAATGCGCCGTTTTGGTAAGGAAGTATTTCTCATCCTCTGATGTCAGCAGTCCAATGGCTAATCCGGCTTCGCACAGTACCCGGACACCGTAATGCGATAATCCGGTACGGTTTTCGATCTCTTCTGCCGGCAGCCCTGCGTCTTTAGCTGCTTCAACAGCCTCCAGAATACCGAGATTCCTGAGCGAGCGCGCCGCCTGGAATACAAACGGAGCAAAAGCGATCCGGTTGGCTTTATCTATCGCGTCAATGGCCTTTTCAAATTTTTGATTCATCCCGGAAACCTTGTTTGTCGGTACTCTTCTTCGCCACAATCTTTACCTTTTATTTTTTTCGATCCATTCCGCGGCGTTTACAAACGCTTCCACCCACGGGGTTATCCGGTCGTGCTGGCGCGAAGCCGGGTAATACGGCCAGTTATGAGGATATACGGCACGTTCGGGATGAGGCATCATGGCCAGGTGGCGGCCATCGTCGCTGCAAATGGCTGCAATACCTTGCGGCGAACCGTTGGGGTTGGCCGGATACGCCTCGTAGCTGTATTTCATGGCTACGTTGTAATGTTCCACAGGCAGGGGCAGGACGAATTTGCCTTCGCTGTGAGCCACCCAGATGCCAAGCCGCGAGCCTGCAAGCGACTGCAACATCACCGATTTGTTTTCGGGGATGGTGACGTTCACAAAAGCGCTTTCGAACTTGTGCGAGTCGTTGTGTTCCATCCGGGGCTTTTGCTCATCGCTGGGCGTGATCAGGCCCAGTTCGATCATCAGCTGGCAGCCGTTGCAGATGCCGAGGCTCAGCGTGTCGGGCCGTGCATAGAAGCGGTCCAGCGCCGACTTTGCCTTTTCGTTATAGAGCAAGGCTCCTGCCCAGCCTTTGGCCGAGCCCAGCACGTCGGAGTTGGAGAATCCGCCCACGAACACAATCATGTTCACTTCGTCGAGCGTTTCGCGACCGTCGATCAGGTCGGAGGTGTGCACATCCTTCACATCCATTCCGGCAAGGTACATCATCCAGGCTGTTTCACGGTCGCACTGCGAGCCTTTTTCACGGATGATGGCCGCATGGATGCCTGCAGGCACGGTGCGGCGCGGGTCGAGATCATATTGCGCCAGCGAGCCTTTGAAGTGCGCCGGAAATTTATATTCCAACTGCTGGAATTTGTAGTTGCTGAATCGTTCGGTAGCCGATTTCTTGCCGCTTTGACGGCAGTCGAACAGGTATGAGGTTTTGAACCACAGGTCGCGCAGCCGGTCGATGTCGAATTTGTATTTTTCGCCTTCGCAGAACAGGCGGATGATACGTTTCGGGATCGGTTTGCCGATGGTATGCGCCCTGATGCCGACCTGCCCGAAAGTTTCGTGTACCTTCACGCTGTCGGCTTCGCGTATTTGCAGGATCAGCGCGGGATTTTCGGCAAACAGCACATGGATAATATCTGTTTCGCAGCCATATTCGCGGGCTATTTCTGTCAGGTCGGTCTCCATGCCGCCCTCGCGGTTGGCGAAGCACATTTCGAGCAGCGCAGTGATCAGGCCGCCCGATGATACGTCATGGCCTGCCACAATCATCTCCTTACCGATGAGGCGCTGTACCGCATCAAATGCTTTCAGGAAATAGGCCGTGTCGGCAATGTCGGGAACGGTGTCGCCTGTTTGTCCCAGTATTTGCGCAAAGCTGCTTCCGCCCAGAGCGAAAGGCGAGCATGAAAGGTCGATATAAATGAGATGCGACGCCGGGTCGTTATCCATGACGGGCCGCACGATCCTGCGAACGTCGGTTACCGGCGCCACGGTGGATATGATAACGGTGCCGGGCGAGTAAACCACCTCGCCGTCGGGGTATTTCTGGGTCATCGACAGCGAGTCCTTCCCCGTGGGGATATTGATGCCAAGGTCGATGGCGAATTTACAGGCTGCTTCCACCGCGCTGTAGAGGCGGGCATCCTCGCCGGGATTCCTGCATGGCCACATCCAGTTGGCGCTGAGCGATACGGCTTTGATACCGCCGTTCAGGTGCGCCCACACTAAATTCGTCAACGCTTCGGCAATGGCCATGCGCGAACCGGCAGGCGCATCTATCAGCGCTACGCCCGGCGCATGGCCGATAGAGGTTGCCATGCCGGCTACTCCCAGGTAGTCGAACGCTACTGCGCCGAGATTGTTCAGTGGCAGTTGGATTTCGCCGGCAGTCTGCTGCATCGCAATCAGCCCCGTTACGGAACGGTCGACCTTGTTCGTGAGCCAGTCTTTGCAGGCCACAGCCTCTATTTGCAGGAGGCTTTCGAGGTATTCCTGCAATTTGTTTTTTTCATACACAACGGGTTCGAACTCCGTGCGAAGGGTGCTGTCGGTTATCACCGTTCCGGGCGTGTTTCCGAACATGTCGTCGAGCATCAGGTCGATCGGTTTTTCGCCCGTTTTGGGATTTTCGAACGTAAAGCGATGGTCGCCCGTGGCTTCGCCGATCACGTACATCGGCGCACGCTCGCGATCGGCTATGCGGCGGAGTGTTTCCACATCCTTTTCCTTCAGGATCAAACCCATGCGTTCCTGCGATTCGTTACCCACGATTTCCTTGTCGGAAAGGGTCGGGTCGCCGATCGGGAGGCGGCTCATGTCGATCCTGCCGCCGACAGCTTCCACTAATTCCGACAAGCAGTTGAGGTGACCTCCGGCGCCGTGGTCGTGAATAGATACGATGGGGTTATGCTTGCTCTCGGTCAGCGCGCGGATAGCATTGACGACGCATTTCTGCATTTCGGGGTTCGAGCGTTGCACGGCGTTCAGTTCGATAGCGTTGGCATATTCGCCCGTGGCTACCGATGATACGGCGCCGCCGCCCATCCCGATGCGGTAATTGTCGCCGCCGAGCAGTACGATCTTATCTCCCGGCTCGGGCGTATCCTTCATGCTGTCGCTTTTGCGTCCATAGCCCACGCCGCCGGCCATCATGATCACCTTGTCGAACCCGTATTTCTTCATCTTTTCGATATGTTCGCAGGTGAACAAGCTTCCGCAGATGAGCGGCTGTCCGAACTTGTTCCCGAAATCGCTTGCCCCGTTCGATGCTTTGATGAGGATATCCATCGGCGACTGGTAGAGCCACGGGCGCGATTCTATCTTTTCCCACACGCGCCCCGTTTCCGAGAAGCGCGGGTACGAAGTCATATATACAGCCGTTCCGGCCGACGGATGCGCTCCCTTGCCGCCAGCCACGCGGTCGCGGATTTCGCCGCCGGTGCCCGTTGCCGCACCGTTGAAAGGTTCTACAGTGGTAGGGAAATTATGTGTTTCGGCTTTCAGCGAAATTACCACCTCTTCGGGATGGATGCCGAAATTGCCGGGCTGGTCGCCACGTTCGGGAACAAACCGCTCCACTTGCGGGCCGTCAATAAATGCGCAATTGTCCCTGTAAGCCGATACGATGCGATTGGGATTCACAGCCGATGTGCGCTTGATCATCTGAAACAGCGACGACGGCTTGGCCTCGCCGTCGATTATGAATTGACCGTTGAATATTTTGTGACGGCAATGCTCGGAGTTCACCTGTGAGAAGCCAAAAATTTCGCTGTCGGTGAGCTTGCATCCCAGCTTTTGTTGCAGCCCTTCGAGGTAGGCGATCTCGTCGGCGTTCAGTGCCAACCCTTCCTGTTGGTTATAGGCAGCGATGTCGTCGATATATTGTACAGGTTCCGGTTGCCGGTCGATGGTGAAGATGTCGGCAGTGAGATTCTCGTAGAGCGCTTGCAGCATGGGGTCGTAGTTACACGGGGCTTTCTCTTTGGGCGGCGCGACGGGTACAAACTGCTCGATACGCACAATGCCTTGTATGTTCATGTTTACGGTGATATCCACGGCGTTGGTGCTCCACGGGGAGATCATCTCGCGGCGCGGCCCCACGAACCAGCCTGTTATTTCGTCGGCTTCCACGCGGGTTGCTTTGCCAAAAAGCCATTCGAGCCTGGAAACAGCGACGGATGTTAGTTCGTCAACTGCTTGTACGGCAATAATCTCTTCGAGTTGATTACGGAAAAAATAGATCATGTTGTGAGGTTTTGGTCAATGTCTCTTTTGAGACGACAAAGGTCGTAATTTTTACGGAAGTAGCAAATATTCCG
>JAISDP010000301.1 GCA_031264715.1 Bacteroidales bacterium | reverse complement strand
GAGCCACTACCGCCGGCCGAACCGACCCCGCAGCAGGAAACCGCTCCGCCCGCACCCGAAACCCCCGTAACGCCTCCGGTTGACCGTTTCCCGGATATTCCATTCGAGATCGAAAAAGTAGAGCAAGGTACGCTGAAACTGTAGAATCAATTTTTCTTTTTGAAAAAATATTCCTTCTGTTTCAGCTTGTCTTCCTTTCGTCGGGCAACGTAAAGTTTTTCGCCGGTATAGGGATCGAAACCGCAATAAAACATCACCGAGGAAAGGGTCATTGGGGTAGGAGTGAAATCCTGCACCTGTTCCAACCGGTTACAATGTATTTGCCGCATAGCGTCGGCCAATTGACGCATGTCGGTCTCGGTACAGTCCGGATGACTCGATATAAAATACGGGATAAGTTGCTGCCGCAGGTTCTTGCTACGGTCGATACGGTCAAATTCCCCTTTCATTTTCAGGAACAGGTCGAAGCCGGGTTTTCGCATTGCTTTCAACACATGCGGCGCTGTATGCTCCGGCGCTACCTTGAGCCTGCCCGACACATGATGCTGCAACAGTTCGTTGAAATAGAGGGCATGTTCGCGGCTCAGGAAACCGTTGGCGTCCAGGAACAGATCGTAACGGACGCCGCTGCCGATAAAAACTTTCTTGACGCCGTCCATGCCGCGTACCTTCCTGTACAGCGCCAGCAGCGACGAGTGGCTAACGTCCAGGTTCTTGCATGTCTTCGGGTAGATGCATGAGTAACGGCTACATTTACTGCATATCCCGGTATCGCGCCCCTTCATGTGGAACATATTGGCCGAAGGGCCGCCCAGGTCGGACAGGTAGCCTTTGAATCCGGGCATTTGCGTTACCTGTCGAACTTCGTTGAGGATGGAATATTCGGAACGACTGGCGACAAACTTTCCCTGATGTGCCGATATGGTGCAGAAGCTACATCCTCCGAAACATCCACGGTGGATATTCACCGAAAATTTGATCATCTCGAAAGCCGGGATCGGTTTGTCCCTGTAGCGGGGATGTGGCAATCGCGTATAAGGCAGGTCGAATGCAAGATCGACATCTTTTTCGTCCACGCGGTATTCGGGCGGGTTTACCACGGCATATTTTCCGCCGACCGGCTCCACCAGCCATGCTGCGTTCATTTTATTGGATTCTGTCTCGATCCGGCAGAAATTTTCTGCGAATTTTCGTTTGTCTGCCGCACAATCCTCAAAAGAGTGCAACAAAATGTGTGATTCATTGTTGATTGGCGGGTTTCCGGTCAAGTAAGCCGTCTGGGGTACTTCCGTCAAATCGCTGATATGCCGGCCTTCCTGTAAATGGCGGGCCAGTTTGCGGATGACATGCTCGCCCATGCCGTATACCAGTAGATCGGCGCGGCTATCCACCAGGATGCTCGGTTTCAATGTATCGCGCCAATAATCGTAGTGTGTCAACCGTCGCAGCGAAGCTTCGATTCCGCCAATGATCACAGGTACGGCAGGATACAGATCTTTCAGTATTTGGGAATAGGTCGTTACAGTATCATCAGGCCGGAATCCCGCCACGTTGCCGGCTGTGTAGGCATCATCGCTACGCAGGCGTTTGTTGGCCGTGTAGTGGTTCACCATGCTGTCCATGCAGCCGCCCGAAATGCCAAAAAATAACCGGGGTGCGCCCAGTTTTTTAAAATCGCGCAGATCGTCGCGCCAGTTGGGTTGCGGTACAATAGCCACGCGTAGACCGTCGGCTTCCAGCACACGCCCGATAACCGCCGCGCCAAACGAGGGATGATCCACGTATGCATCGCCTGTGAACAGGATCACATCCAACTGATCCCAGCCGCGTAATTCAACTTCCTTTTTGGATGCAGGCAACCAATCGGTGATATGACAGTTCCGGTTATAGCTCAAATTGTTCTAACGATTTACAGAATAATTCACGACTTTTGTCATGTGCGGCGGATGCCATTCCAGTTGCTTCCGAAATATTCGACATGCCACAACCGTTTTCCCCGATCAGGACAGTGATTTGACTTAATGGGAATTGCTGTTGTTGAATAGACTTAGAAATTTCTCCAATCATGTCTTTAATACTTTTTGCAAAAATAACATTTTCCTGTTTTCTCATTCGAAAAACAGGACAGGGATGATGAGTTTTTGTTTTACACTTTATTGATTAAAAAGTCTTTTAAATGAACTATTTGTATGCCTGCAGCAGTAGCGCCGGTAACAAAATCGTCCATGGTTACAATGTATTTCGAAAAGTTGTCGCCGGTTTTTAGCAAGCTCGCTACTTCGCGTTCGCGTGTTTCCTGCGAATCAATTTGATACGATACCTGCACATAAATGCGCTCTGTCAGTTTCTGTCCGACAAAATCAATTTCCAATGTATCGATATTTCCCGTATATACGGTATATCCGCAACGTAAAAGGTGCATATACACAATATTTTCGAGCCATTTCTGAATTTCGGTCAAAGGATCGAAACCGTGTATGGCATTGCGAATGCCAAGGTCTTCAAAATAGTATTTTTCACCGATTTCAAATACTCGCAATCCCTTAATATCCATGCGCTGAACTTTGTGAATGAAATACGACTGCATGAGGGCTTGAGAATAGTCGAGCACGAGCTGCGTGGGCAACTGCTGCCGCTGCGATTTTAGATATTTGCTTATGTTTGAAGCTGAAAACAAATTGCCGACATTATCGGATAAAAACTGCACCAGACGCTCCAGAAATTCTACATTGCGAATTTGTTTGCGCGCTATTACATCTTTCAAAAGTATTGTGGAATACAGGTTACGCAGATATTCAAAACACATTTCGTCGCTTGCGGAAAGGTTTTTCAGATAAGGCATTCCCCCGATACGCATATAACGGGAAAGCGACTGATTGTCCGGTTGGAGACTGTGAAAATTCAAAAATTCGCAGTATGAAAGCGAATGTACCGGAAATTCCATATACCGCCCTGCCAAACGTGTTGCCAATTCGCCCGAGAGCATTGTGGCATTGCTTCCGGTACAAAACAAATCGCAACGGTTTTCGGCGAGCAGGCTGCGCAATGTATTCTGAAATTCGGGAATTTCCTGAATCTCATCAATAAAAACATAGTTTTTTTTGCCTTGTTCGCATTTTGCCGTTATAAATTGATATAAATCGTTGTCGGTTATAATATTGTCGTATTCCTTCAATTCTTTGTTGATGTAAACAATATTCGCCTGAACGCTTTCCCGACGATCAATTTGCGCCATCAGTTGCCGTAAAATATAGCTTTTCCCTACGCGCCGCTGGCCGGTCAGGATTTTTATGAGCGGCTGTCCCACGTATGGAGCGATTTTTTCCATGTAATCGGGTCTGTCAATAATTTCTTCTTCCATCATTTATATCTAATAAAACGTCCCAAAGATACGAAAATATCATTTATGTCTCATATATTTTCTCCGCTTGGCGTCGTGTAAATTTGCAGAGACGCGATGCATCGCGTCTCTGCACCGGCCGTTCTATTCCTCCATGATCAGTTTCAGCAATTCTTCCGTAGATAGTTTTCCCGGGGCATCGGCGCCCTGGAGGAGGCTATCGGCAATATCATGCTTGGTATGATGCAACCGTATGATCTTCTCTTCGATGGTATGCTGTGCTACCAGGTGATAGATGGTAACAGGGCGTTTCTGTCCGATACGGTGCGCCCGGTCGGAGGCCTGGTCTTCTATGGCGGGATTCCACCATGGATCGAGGTGGATCACGTAATCCGCGGCAGTCAGGTTCAATCCCAAGCCGCCCGCTTTTAAACTGATCAGAAATAACTCGCCTTTGCCGGCCTGGAAATCGCGCACATTACGTTCGCGTTCGGCTATGGGCGTAGCGCCGTCGAGATATTGATACCTGATCTTTTTCTCGTCCAGCGCCTGGCGTATGATGTTCAGATGTTTCACAAACTGGCTGAATACCAGGGCGCGATGGTTGTTGCCGCGCAGTTCGTCTACAATCTCCATGAAGGTAGCCAGTTTCGACGAAGGTATGGTTACGCTGGCCTCTACCAAAGCAGGGCTACAACATGCCAGGCGCAGGCGCATTATTTCGGCGAGGGCTTTCACGTGCCGCTGACCGCCCGGTCCGGTTGCCTGTTGCACGTTTTCGATGGCTTGCCGACGGATGGCTTCGTAAAAACTGCGTTCCTCGTCGGTTAATTCCACCTGCGTGATGATTTCCGTTTTGGGCGGCAATTCTTCCAGCACGTTGTTCTTGGTACGGCGCAGGATAAAGGGTGCGACTAACTTTTTGAGACGCTTATTGCCCTGCTCCGCATGTTTCACGAAACGGTCATTGAATCGCTGCATGTTTCCCAACAAGCCGGGATTGATAAAATGGAACAGGTTCCACACCTCTCCCAGGTGATTTTGTACGGGCGTTCCCGTCATAGCCAGCTTGAACAGGGCATTCAGGCTCATGGCCGCTTTGGATGTCTTGGTGTTGTTGTTTTTAATGATATGCGCTTCGTCGAGTACCACTGTTGCCCATTTTGCCTTCGCAAAAAGCTTTTCTTCCGATTGTAAAATCCCGTAGGTAGTGATCACCAGGTCGAAAGCATCCGCTTTTTCAAGGGTTTCCTTACGATTGGCAGAGGTAAGCAGCGCCACATTCAAAGAGGGCGCAAAACGGCCGGTTTCACTCACCCAGTTAGGCACCACCGATGCCGGACAAACCACCAATGCAGCGCCTTTATCGGCGCGGTACAGCAATACGGCCAATGCCTGTACGGTTTTTCCCAAACCCATATCGTCGGCAAGGCATGCGCCGGCATCCCATTCGGCGAGGCGCGCCATCCACCGGAAACCTTCCTCCTGGTAAGGACGAAGCTCCGCTTTCAGCGTATTCGGTATCACCGGCTGTTTGTCTTTTATTTCTTCCAGTTTTTTCTGAAATTCCGTCCATTTGTTATCGCCTTTCAATGAACCGGTCTGTCCGAACATCTCCATGAGCGATATGGATGCAAAACGGCTCATTTTTACACATTCGCCGGTGGTATCGGTGTATGCCTGCAGTTCGTCAAGACGTTTTTTCAGATCGTTGCTCAGGGCAAGGAACTCGCCTTCGCCCAGCTCGATGAACCGTCCGTGCGAACGGACATTCAGTTCGAGCAGTTGCTTGAGCGAAAGTACCGTATTCTCGTCCACTTGCAGGTTGCCGCTCAGTTCGAACCAGTAATCGACACCCCGCACCTCCATGTTGATGCCGGACATTGATGCCGACCGGTTGATTTTGAAGCGCGCTCCTTCGGGCCATTCCACAACGGCAATATCCTGGTGCCGCGAAAGTATATCGAGCAGGAAGAGGCTGTCGCGCGGGTCATCAAAAACGATCGGCTCCTGCGAGATATCGATCCTGGCGCTCTGCTGTATCTCTTGCAGGATGGCTTCGGCATAACGCATCTCGGTCTTCAGGTCGCGGCTTACATGACAACGCTCGCCGTTCACCATACCGATGATGTTTTGCCCGCCAACGCCCGGCTTGCAGTATGGCGGAACCGAACCGAACGGCTTTACGAAAAGCTCTGCCTTTAGCGTATTTCCCAATGGCAGGAGTTGTACGCGGATTCGCAGGTCGGCCTCAACAGTACGCGTTCCCAGCCGGGCTTCCGCCAGGTCCGAATGTATGGTGAAAAAACCGCTTAGAGCGTTGAGTACCTGTACCAGCTTGGCTTTCCCTTCAGGGGGAACCGCCACAGCCCCCTGATTGATGGCCTGGAGGACAGCGCGCTGCCGGGAATCGATATCGATCAGCTTATAACGTGTATTGGTTTCCCTGTAGATGACAAATTTCTCGTCGCCGGGGTCAATGTCGGCCTTCAGTAGCAAACCAGCGTCCGTATCTTCGATAGTGACGGTCGGCTGCGCTTTGATCAGTTCCACAGGAATGTCGGGATTATCGGCCATGAACAGATACGGATGTCCGGCCAAAGCAGGCCACACATCGTCGGAAAAGTAGATTCCCTTGCTATTGCTGTAATGATCCGGATACAGAAGCGTGCCGGCAATACGGAAGTCCTGTTCGGACATGCCTTCCACGTCATTATTTCTCAACCGTTTCAGCAAGATATTGCGGCCTTTTGTCCAGTTGCCTGTTGCCGTAGCGGTTTGCAAACTTGGGAGTACGATCCGTTTGATGGGATCAATAAAGTATACGATCCGTACTGTTTTTTCGATTTTTGGTTTCCCTGCCGGCACACCCAACGACATCACTCCCAAAAGGTTGTTCAGCGAATGTTCCCAGCTTTTAACCCGCTGTTTGCGCGAGAGCATCGAAAATAAGCCCAATTCATCCGAAAGCGTCCCGTAAACATTCTCAAACTCCTTGACCTGGTACAGGTTCGCCAATGCATAAGCCAGTTCGAGCGCCAGGAGCTTGTACCCGTTGGCCATTGCTTTTTTGAGCAGCGCCTGACCGGTTTGCATGTGCCTGACGCCCAGTCTTGTTCCGGTTGCACATGCTGCAATATACAGGAAAAGCAAGTTCAGGCTGCTGACGGATGCGGAAAAATATTCGGCCCGCGACATGGCTTCTTCCACATTCTTTTGCTCGCCCAGCGCATGGAGCATCATTGCCGACGCTATGATGGTGGAATAATTGAAGTTCGACCCTCTTTTTGCAAGCATTTTCCGGGCCTCGGGCATGTACTGCTCCACATTCATCCCCAGAAGGGACTGTATATAGTATACAATGTAGAAAATCTCGTAGTTGACGAACATCTCCGTCTTCTTTTCCGAGGCCATCGTTTTGCTCATGATCCGGTATGCCTGTACTGCATTACCCTGATACAGGGTATGTATCCCGACAGGCAATACCGTATTCCGGTACCGTTCGGGCAACATGCCCACCTGTGCATCCATTTGCGGAAACCGGCCGTCGAGCAGGCAGCAGCAAGCCAGGATGATGCGGCTTGAGTTTCCGTCGACCACCAGCCCGGGAATTTCCCGTAATTGCTGGTCGAAACGGATGAGGTTTTCCATTGGGCGCAAATCGGCATGGATGTCCAGCAACACATTATTAAACATCCCGTACAAATATTTTTCACCAATTGTATGGAACAGCCAGGATAATTCGGCATTACCGACAACAGGCTGCAGATAATCGAAATAATCCGGCATCCGGTTCCGGACATTCTCGACGGTATCCGGATGTATCCTGTTTTCGCCATGTTCTGCGAACAGGTTGCGCAAATCCCTGTATGGCGCTACTGCCCACTGATAGAGATTTTCAAACTTGCAGATATCGGGAATTACCTTGAGGAACCGGTCATTCTTCAAAGCATCGGTCAATACGGTAAGCGCAATATCCTTCCTGATTCCGACAGTCGTCGCACCGGCTTCAATCAGCCCCTTGTTGCGCAGTTCGCCATGTATCCTGATCACCTCGACGATCGGCATCCGGAGGCCTAAAATTTGTCCCACATCGCGGGACGGAAGCGAGAGAAAACAGTAGGAGAATATTTGCAGTATCCATCTCTCATTGTCAGTCAGATCATCATGGTATATCCGGAGGTATTGTTCGGTCTGCGTCATTGGTTTTTAGTGTGAAGCCTGTTCAACGGCAGGAACCACAGCAGGTGCATTTGCCGCCGGTTCGGTTCCGGTTACGGCTGTAGCCAACTTTTCAAGTGTGTAGGTCTGTTCTGTTGTGTTGCCGAAACGGTCGGTAACCGCTATCGAAAACAGGGTTTTGTTGTTGATGTCCACTATCGCCGAGAAAGCAGGATCAGCAGCATCGTGGTCGAAATCTACCGCTTTACCGTCTACCACGATGGATGCAATGGAACTTTCGTCGGTTACCTTGCCTTCAATATAAAGCGTCGGTTCATTGGCACCCAGCGTAATCACGCCGCTTTCCGAAAGCTTCGGGGTAAACAGCACGATTTGCGGCTTCCCTGTTTCGTTCCTTACCAAATGATATACCACTTGATTGATGTTATGATACACATCGGATACCTCGATCTGAATTTCCTGTGCGTTTTCGAGCTTTACGATCGATGCAAACTCAAAATCACCGCCTACAGGGGTCACAGGCACAGTTTGCCCGTTAATCACCAGTGATTTTATGGGACTTTCGTCGGAAATTTTTCCTTTGATGGTGATCGATTGTTCGTTGTCGGGCACCTGTATGTCGAAACTTTCAGGTTTCGGGTCGGTCAGGGCCAGCGTTGGCGCCCTGTCTTCGCGGCTCAGTTCGAAAATCTGCTGGTTGGACAGTTGGGTGATCGCATCTTTTTCGGGATGATCGGCAGCCATGACCAGCAATTTCCGGTAGCCTTCCAGCGCGGTCTTCTTATCGCCCGCCCTGGCATAAGCATCCGCCCGTCCGGCTATGGCCTGCCAGTTATCCGGCTGAAGCTTCAGCGCCTTCTCGAAATCCCTGATGGCATCCTGCGGCTTGTTGGTATCCCGGTAATAGATTCCCCGCCAATAGAGCGCATTGACGTTATCCGGATCCAGCTTGATCGCGTAGGAAACATCATCGATGGCATCGGTATAATTCTTTGACAGTGCGAATCCCCTGCTCCGGGCAATCAATGCTTCTTTTGAGTCGGGATCGATCCCGAGCGCCGATTCGGCAGCTTCCAGCGTTTCCTGGGATTTGTTGGTGTTCGCAGCAATGTTGGCCAGGGCAATGTAGGCATTGATATACCCCTTGTCTATTTTCGTAGCCTTGTCGTATGCCCATCCGGCTTTTTGCCACGATTTCAGCCTGCTGTATACTTCGCCCTGCAGGTAATAGGTCTTGGCCGTTTCGCCGATCTGTAACGTGGAGTCGCTCACTTTCAATGCAGCGTCGTTTTGGTTGAGCTGCAACAATACCTGTATCCTGGCATGAAAGGCCGGCAGGTATTTCGGGTTGAGCCTGGTAGCCCTGTTCAGGCTTTTCAGTGCATCCGTCAACTGCCCGTTTTTGTACTGGCTGTGTCCCAGCAAATACCAGAGATTTTCCTCATCGGGCGACAACTGTGTCAACCGCTTGTAATCGGCAACGGATTGATCGTACTGTTTCAGGCTTTCGTAAGCTTCGGCGCGTACTTTCAACAGTTCTTCCGAATCCGGATCGGTAGCCAATGCCCGGTTGAGTATCTCCACCGCTTTTTGGGGCTGTGCGCTCAACGAGTCGGCTGCATGCAATACGGCATCAACATCCTGTGCCCGTGCGGTAACCACACAGATACAGAACAGGAAAATAATACCGGCGCACTTCATATTCAATGGCTATTTTTTTAATGGTATGTACCAATTGTCTTGTCAACAAGTACTTCAATGAAAGAAAAATCTATTCAAATATTATGCCGAAACTCGAAATCGGAAACCGAAACTCATCACAGAGCGCCCTCGTCGGCAAAACTGTAATACGTATGATCAGCCACAATCACATGATCGAGCAGGGTAATGTTGAGCAACGCACCGCCTTCTTTTACTTTTCGCGTCACTGAAATATCCTGTTTACTGGGTGTTGCGTTACCCGACGGGTGGTTATGACAGAGCGCAATACCCGTTGCAAGGCGTTCTATCGCCATTTTCATGATCAGGCGCACATCCGCCGAAGCGTCGGCCAATCCACCGATGCTCAGGCGTTGCATGTCCATGTACAGGTTGGAGTGGTTCAGGAACAGGATCCAGAACTCTTCGTGCGGCAGGTCGCTGAGCATCGGGTGGAACAGCATGAAAATATCCATACTGTTCGTGATCTTTTTCTTTTCGATTACCTCGCCGGTATTGCGCCGCCGACCAAGTTCCAGCGCAGCTATAATGCCTATGGCTTTCGCTTCGCCCATGCCCCTGTAACTTTTTAGCTGTGCAACGGTTGCTTTACCCAATTCGCCAAGACTGTTCTTGAAATCGACCAAAATTTTCCGGGCCAATTCTACAGCATTGTCTTCCGGCGAACCCGACCTCATGATGATGGCCAGTAACTCGGCATTGCTCAGTGATGCAACACCCTTGGCCACAAGTTTCTCGCGGGGCCGGTCTTCTTCCGCCCAGTCAGTAATAGGAAAAGATTGATGCCCGTCTTTTGATTTTTCCATAAGTGTCATTTTGATTTCGGGTTGGGTAAAGCCACGAAACACGAAAACAAAAACCCCTCCTCGCAAGGAAGGGTGCGGCATATCATTATAAGCCGGACTTACGCCAATGTATTGATATAATGAGAGAGTTTCGATTTGAGGTTCGAAGCCTTATTCTTATGAATTACGCTTTTCTTTGCCAGCCTGTCCAGCATCGAAGCCACTTCGGGATACTGCGCAACGGCAGCAGCCTTTTCAGTGGTAGTCCGTAACTTCTTGATTGCGTTACGGGTTGTTTTTGCATAATACTTATTTTCCAACCTCCGGCTTTCGCTTTGCCTTATTCTCTTGATGGATGATTTATGATTTGCCATATCTGATTAAAAATGATACCTGTTTTTTGAGCGTGCAAAGGTATGATCTTTGTTCTTAAATACAAACTAAAAATATAAAAAAATAGTACTTGGCGGTTTTGACCCTGACAGGATTTCGTTCCTTAACCCGTGTAAATGATCGTTCGCCTCATTTTTTCTAACAAAAATAACCTCAAATCTCTATTATATAGAACAACGATTTAAATTAAAGTGTAATTTTGCGCCAATGAATTGTAGATCATATTTCTGTGGTGCTTTGCTGCGCAGGAAAAGGTTGCTGCGAACAGCGTAGCATGCCGCATGACTAAGGATAGCCAAAAGGGAACCGTTGCCTACAACCACTTAGGTCTGACCAAAAGCGTTACCGAAGGAACGGATGTGCTGAAATATACCTATGACGCGACAGGCTGCAGGATTAAAAAGCAGTTGAACAACGTTGCGTCACGCTGGTACATGGCGACTCGTGGAAGTGGACATACAAGAAAATTCAAGAATATCAACGAATTAATCTTACTTGTCGATAAAATGTACATCCATATATATGGGATGTGATCGAAGCGGCCAAAAATAAATCATCATCAAAATATCAATCAATGAAACCAAAATATTTAAATCAAATGAATCATGATGTAAAGAAGCGGTCTGCGCCGGCCTGTTTCAGGCGGTGGGCCAACAAAGCGTATGCCATCTTCAATAGCCTTCACCGTTGCGTGAAGATCGGCGTGTTGTGTGTCGGCTATACGATGCTGGTTTCGTCGGAGCGGAGTTTTGCCCAGGCGGACAGTACGCAAGTGAAGAAGATCGATCTGGAAGAAGTCGAGGTGAGCGCAGATGCTGCGCCCAATGTGTTTGCGCCGGTCGGTCGGACGATCACTCAGGTACGGAAATCGGATATTGATCAAGCGGCGGTACAAAGCCTCGCGGACATGCTGGAGTTTATCCCCAATGTCGACCTGAGGCAACGCGGCCCATACGGCGCCCAAGCTGACGTTTCCATACGCGGCTCGTCATTCGACCAGACACTGATACTACTCAACGGAATCAATATCAGCGACCCGCAAACAGGACACTACTCACTCAACCTCCCCATCGATCTCGAATCGGTCGAAAAAATCGAAGTACTTGAAGGCCCCGCAGCACGAATTTTCGGCAACAACGCTTTAGGCGGCGCGGTAAATTTTATTACGGGAACACAGCCGGAAAATTATCTGAAAGCTTCCCTCGCCAGCGGACAATACTGGTTCTACAAAGCTGCGCTCTCCGGAACCGCGCACACATGCCGCACCACCCATCATTTGGCCGTGTCGCAAACAGCATCGGACGGATACATGCACAATACCGATTTCAAGAACCTGAACATTTTCTCGCAAAACAAATGGAACAACAACGTCGTTCCGATGGACCTGCAATTGGGGTATACGCAAAAGGACTTCGGAGCCAACAGTTTCTACGGGCCGAAATATCCCGACCAGTACGAGTCGCTGCACACGTTTTTCGCGGCATTGAAAGGCGGGGTTACGGCAGGCAGATTCAGCATAACGCCGTCGGTATACTGGCGGCGCAACTACGACCAGTACATCCTCAACCGCAACCATCCTGATGCTTACCGTAATTTCCACTATACAGGCACATACGGCGCGGATGTTACAGCTTCGCTTGCTGGCCGCTTTGGGCGAATAAGCGCCGGCGTGCTGGCCCGTAGCGAACGTATCTACAGCAACAACCTGGGCGAACCGATGGATACGCCCCGCAAAGTTCCCCGGCAGGACGACAAATGGTACACCCAAACCGGCCAACGAACCAACATCAGCGCCTTTGCCGAACAAAACCTGTACATCGGGAAGTGGAGCGCATCGGTGGGCGTGCTGATGAACCACAACAACTACACAGGCGACCAACTGAATGTATACCCGGGTATCGACCTGGCTTTCCATCCGAACCATACGTTCAAAGTATACGCTTCGGCCAACCGGGCCATGCGGCTGCCTACTTTCACAGACTTATATTACCAAAGCCCGATGAATATCGGTAATCCCGACCTGGAGCCCGAACGCAGCACAGAATACGAATTGGGAGCCAAAATCACAACCGGCTGCTGGAATGTCAATGTCAGTTATTTCTACCGCAACATCAGCGATGCGATCGACTGGATATGGCTGGACGATCTGCAGAAATGGCACACCATGAATCTTACGGATTTGTATACACATGGAGTCTCGACAAGCGGACGATGGGATGTGAAACGTGCCGCAGGGAAGAATTTCCCGCTACAGTCGCTCACTGCGTATTACACATTCATGAGCAGCAACAAGTCGTCCAACCAATACAAGTCCAATTACGTGATGGATTACCTTCGTCATCGGTTGAATTTCGGCCTGACACACCGTATCGCCGAAAAGGTATGCGCACACTGGATGATCGGCTGGCAGGACCGCAACGGTACTTACATGCAATATCATGCCGAAGACGGTTCGGAAAGCGAGGCGCCTTATGATCCGTTCTGGCAAATCGATCTCCGAATTTACCGACAGACCGAACGGCTGAATATTTTTGTGGAGGCATCCAACCTCGGCAATAGGAAACATCAGGATATCGGCAATATCATCCTTCCGGGACGATGGATACGGGCAGGTATTGCCGTGACACTGAAAAACTAAGAGCTATTAAGGCGGCGCGTCATTGCGAGCGTAATATTCTCACATATTCGCTGGCCCCGCGCTGGATGGTATAAAAATTTTTATTCATACTGATCAGTAGTTGATGGATATCGTCGCCTATATATTTACCGCCGTCTTGAATATCGTTTATTTCCGAATCCACATCATAGTAGGCAACTGAAGTCGAGCGGTTATTGTAAATGTCGCGTTCCCTGCTTCTTTTCTTTGCACTAACCGTTACTGCCGACAAATGATGGACTTTCTCGCTGATGCCTGCCCGGGTTAACGAATCATTATAAGCAACCCTGAATGATTCCATATCTTCTCCAAAATAATTGTCGGGCGTTTCTTCATCATTCATACTTTCATTATTTTCCACAGCAATGTTTACCTGCATTTCCGCATAGCGATACCGTTTCGGTTCGGGGCTGAAAAGCCTGTCCAGGATAATCCGGTGGTCTTTTTTCTTTCCCTTTTCGGTCACGGCCAGTATCATGTTCCATTTTCCCTGTACATCCGACACAAAAGAGAAGCGTCCCAGGCTATCCGTTATAAAGAATTCGGCAAAACTTGCATTTTTCTCATTTTCCTCATCCTTTTGAAGCAGTAAACAGGAAACCTGAACGTTGGGTTTGGCTATCTGCTTCACCATGCTCACCACCTTCCCGTGGGTTTCAATACCCTGTTCGGGAAGATATTTTAATTGAAGCGGCTCAACCCCGGCCATCTGTTTCCAGGAATAACGCCGCCAGCCCTGCACCATCAGCAACAAGTCGAGCGCGGTGCGACAGGTATCGTCTTCCGCTTTGAAATAGTAAGAAGGATCGCGGACATAACCTCTGATTTCCGACATCAGTAAAAGGTCGGTCAGGATATGATCCTTACATGCAACCTCGTTCGCGCCATCTTTCACCGACAGGGAAAAAACTGTTTTGACCGGATTTGCGTCCCTGTTTGCAACAGAAAACTCCATCTCGACTAATTCGTGCGGTTGATAGGACGGTTTACCGGTCTTTGCCTTGATGTCCAACCATTCGTTCCTGTTGGTAAATATCAAGCGGTCGCACAGAATCTCGCCGTCACGGTTGAACAGCACAATTTGAGAAACCCCCGAAGGCAACTGTGTTTGATCCATTTTAAAACCGATTTCGTCGCCGGAAACGTTCACGAGACAATGATGTAGCAGCTTACCGCCGCTTAAAATGACCACGCCCAGCATTTCGGCAGGTGTATTACTGTTTTTTCGTACCCATATTCCAATGCTGTCGGGGTGCGACAGGTTGTCCGTTTCCATCACAAACCCCTGCGGCAAGTCCCGAGGCAAATCAAACTGATATTTTTTCCCGGAATATTCTGCGACAACCTTCCGCTTACCGGCGCCGGGCGTATATGCAAACATTCCGCGACCTTCGTGCCGGGTGGCAAAGCGACATAATTCCTGCTTCGTTTCATCCGTCACAGCGCCGGTAATGTCTATCGGGTTTCCGGCTTCGTCCATAGCTTCGAAAGCGATACGCGATGTGACGCCCCGGATCATATTGCCTCCTTCGGGGAAAAAGCGGAGATTCACTTTCTTCTCTTTGAGCGGTTTCTCCCTTTTCATCGGATAATTGCCGGCGCCGTATTTGCCATACCTCATCATATCCTTCTCTTCGAAGTTGCCGTCTATTTTTGGTTTGTCGAAAACAGGCAACAACCTGGAAAAAATCACCTCATTCCCAAAATCCAACATATATTTCGTATAGGCGCGCACCTCGTAAAAACCCGAATAAAACGGAAGCTGACTCAATGTAAAATCACCATGACACTGTCCGTTCTCAATTTTCAAAATCCGCTTGTCGACGACCTCTCCGCCCGGGTTCAAAAGTTCGACATACAGGGTTTTGCTCAACCCGCTTAACCGGTGCTGTTCGGAAGTAACAACATAGCATTTGAACCAGATGTGGTCGCCCTGGTAATAACCGGTATTGTCGAAATGCAAGTATACTTTTTCCTGGGGAATCTGTCTCGAAAAGTTATGAAGCGCATGAATGAAAGGCATGAATTGATCGATTGCGCTGTCAAGATCCTGCCCCCAAGCCTGAAAGCTGAGAAATAAGGAAATAAATAC
>JAISDP010000279.1 GCA_031264715.1 Bacteroidales bacterium | reverse complement strand
GGGGGACCCCTGGATGATTTTTTTGACCATTGAGCTTACAGGTCTTAATAAATAATCGTTACCTTTGTAGCTGTCAATAATCTTCTATCAATATGCAAAGGATTATAGTTTTTCTCGGCTTCGTAACATTTTTCACAGCCATGCATGGTCAATCGTATCCCCGGATAGAGAACACCATCCGCGTGATGAGTTATAATATACGTAACGCAAAGGGGCTTGATGACAAGGTTGACTACCAGCGTATAGCTGATGTTGTTACCGGTTTGGCGCCTGATGTAGTTGCTTTACAGGAATTGGACAGTGTAACCAGCCGCAGCAAACAGGTGGACGTACTTTCGCGATTAGCCGGTCTTACCGCGATGTACCCCGTGTATGGCGCATCTATTCCCTTTGATGGCGGAAAATACGGAGTCGGGGTGTTGTCGAAACAGAAGCCGCTGTCATGGAAACGTATCCCCTTGCCGGGAAGGGAGGAAGCGCGTTCATTACTGATGGTGGAGTTCAGGGATTACGTATTTTGCTGCACTCATTTTTCGCTTAACGGGGACGATCGCCAGGCTTCGGTAGCTATTATCGACCAGGCTGTAAAGGACTTCAATAAACCTGTGTTCCTGGCCGGCGACATAAATGCTACGCCTGAATCACCCGTGCTGGAGACATTCAAGCAAAACTGGACCATTCTGACCAATACCAGGCAATTGACCATCCCGGCCGA
Source organism: Bacteroidales bacterium (assembly GCA_031264715.1). Taxonomy (GTDB): domain Bacteria; phylum Bacteroidota; class Bacteroidia; order Bacteroidales; family UBA4181; genus JAIRLS01. Next base: position 4,452 of record JAISDP010000279.1, on the reverse strand, counting down.
TAAACCGAAAGAAACCATCGACTATATTTTTGGCTATGCACCCAAAGGGTACACATATTCGGTGTGGCAAACACAGGTGTTGAACGAGCCTGTAGCGTCCGATCATTTACCTCTTTTTGCCGATGTGCGCCTGAAAACTCCGAAAAACAACATTTTCCGTTCGCCGGCTTATCTCCAAAATCCAACTGCTAATGCCATGACCGTTATGTGGCTTACTAACGTTCCATGCCATAGTTGGGTGGAGTACGGCATGGATAGCCTGAACATGCAACGGGCACAAACCTGGGTGGAAGGCGAAGCAATGGCCAACAATACGCTCAACCGGATTGTGCTGAATGGCTTGAAACCCGGAACACGTTATTACTACCGGGTTTGTTCGCGCGAAATTACCCTGTACCAGCCCTACAAAAAGGAATTTGGCGAAACCGCCACCGGCAAAATTACCGGTTTCACAACGCCGGATGACCGGAAAACCGATTTCACGGCAGTGATCTTCAACGATCTTCATGACAACTACCCGCTTTTCGACAAGCTATACGAACAGGTGAAGGATGTTCCCTGCGACCTCGTAATTTTTAACGGCGACTGTATTGCCGATGTACAAAGCGAGGATATTGCCGTCAACACTATTTCGCACTATAGCCGGGGCATAGGCGCCGACAGGATTCCGAGCATATACCTTCGCGGAAATCACGAAACGCGGGGAGCTTATTCGCCGTTCCTTTGGAACCTGCTGGGTTTGATGGATGGACATGCGTACGGTTCATTCAGCATCGGCGATACGCGTTTTGTGCTGCTCGATTGCGGCGAAGATAAACCCGACGATCACCGGGTATATTATGGGTTGAACGATTTTACCCAATACCGCAAGGATCAGGCCGAATTTCTCAAGAAAGAAATAGCTTCAAAAGAATTTAAATCGGCGGCAAAACGCGTGCTTATCCATCATATTCCTGTATACGGCATGCGCGAAGAATCGTTCAATCCTTGCCGCGATTATTGGGGCGGCATACTGGCAAAAGCGCCGTTCAATATCTGTCTTAACGGGCATACACACCGCTACAGTTATATTCCCAAAGGCGCCGAAGGTAATAATTTCCCCACAGTGATCGGCGGCGGCAACAGTGAACAAAGCGCTACGGTTGCAGTGCTCCGCAAGCAAGGCAAACAGATGACGCTAAAAATACTCAATGCAAAAGGAGAAACATTGTTATCGCTGGAATTATAAGCTATCTTTGCAAGAATACAATTAATCCATTGGTTATGGCGATTTTTTTTAATTTCAATACACCAAAGCCCAGGCAGTTTCATTATCGTCCGCTGTATTACGACGAACGCAGGGAACGTTTGGAAAAAATGAAAACAGAGGCCGAACTTGCCGTTAAAAGGGATAGGGACAGAGCCTCTAACGGAGCGGGCTATGCGGGGCTGCAAAAGGGGTTCCTGGGCGAACGGCGCGCCAATTCGAAAATACACAGGATGCTGCTGGAAAAGAAATCCGCCCTCCGGTTTTTGATCATCCTGGTCGCCCTGTTGGGTTTTCTTTATTGGCTCATGCCGGAAATATTCTACGATTTTTGGATGACTAAAGGACATTGAAATGACAGATATTATCCGGCTTCTTCCCGACTCGGTGGCCAACCAGATTGCTGCCGGAGAGGTGATACAGCGTCCTGCATCGGTTTTGAAGGAACTGGTGGAAAATGCCATAGACGCAGGCGCAACCGCCATTGATATTTACCTGAAAGATGCCGGCAAAACCCAGATACAAGTGATCGACAACGGTTGCGGCATGTCCGAAACGGATGCCCGGCTTGCCTTCGAACGGCACGCCACCTCCAAAATACGCGAATCGAAAGATCTTTTTTCCATCCATACGCTGGGTTTCCGTGGCGAAGCGCTGGCTTCGATTGCGGCTGTAGCCGAAGTGCAGGTACGCAGCAAACGTATCGGCGACGAACTGGGCACGCAGGTAGATATTGCGGCCACGCAGGTGAACGGGCAGGCGCCCGTACAATGCCCTGACGGAACAACCTTTACGGTAAAAAACCTTTTTTATAATGTACCTGTACGGCGCAAGTTCCTGAAATCAGATTCCACGGAACTGAACCATATCCTTAACGAGTTCAAGCGCATCGCCCTGGCCTGCGAACAGGTGTCGTTTTCCATCTTCAACAACAGGACCGAAATATACCGTCTGCCGGCGGCCAATCTCCGGCAACGGATCATCCACCTGTTCGGCAATCCCATGAAGCAACACCTGTTGAGTATCGAAACGGAGACGACCTTAGTGAAAGTCGGCGGATTCATCATCAAACCTGACTATGCCAAAAAATCGTTCGGCGAACAGTTCTTTTTCGCCAATGGCCGGTTCATCAGGCATCCTTACCTGCACAAGGCCATCATGCAGGCTTATGCAGGCATCCTGCCCGCCGAATACATACCGGGTTACTTCATCTATCTTGAAGTACCTTCCGAGTCGATCGATATCAACATCCATCCGACAAAAACAGAGGTGAAATTTGAGGACGAACAGGCTATTTACCAGATCATGCTCAGTTCGGTAAAACAGGTATTGGGAAAGTTCAACGTCGTTCCCTCCCTGGATTTCGAAACGGACAACTCGATACAAATACCGGTGTTACGCCCGGATACAAAGATCAGTACGCCGCAAATCGCGTTCGACGACAGCTATAACCCATTCGATACATCGGGAAACTACCGGCAGGAGCAACGCGAGCGGAATAACCTGCATAACTGGGAATCGTTGTACACTGGGTTCGAGAATGAAAACCGGCAACCGGATATTTTTACGGATACCGGCGCGGAAAACGAACCGGCGTCAACCGCCAACGCCCATTTTCAACTCAAGGGCAAATACATCCTTACGCCTGTGAAGTCGGGATTGATGCTGATTGACCAGAAGCGGGCGCACGAGCGTATCCTTTTCGAGCAATACATGGCGCAAATAGTCAACCACAGCAGTGCGAGCCAACAAAACCTGTTCCCCGAAGCGGTGGAACTGTCGCCCGACGAACTGGCGCTGTGGTCGGAACTCCGGGACGATTTCGCTGTTTTGGGCTTTGACATCGGGCCGGGCGGCGGACAGAAAGTAAACATATACGGTCATCCCGGCGAAACAGGCAACAAAAACCCCGGCGTAGTGTTCCGCAAGCTACTCGATGATTTCCGGCATACCGAAACAGACCTGTTCGAAAGTCGTCGCGAACGGTTGGCGGCATTACTTGCCCAGGAGTCGGCCATCCGGTATAACCAGCCCTTAACTGTCGAAGAAATCGGCCACCTGGTGGAAAAACTGTTCACCTGTGCTATGCCCAATTATTCGCCCACAGGTAAACCGGTGATGCATATCCTGAAAATGGAAGAAATTGAAGGGTATTTTTAGAAGATATGCCGATTTAAACGCGTTCCCTTGAGGCATGTGAATATCCTCTAATTTGGCAATTTCACCATATAATCCCGCATTTCTCCCAATTTCCCGCGAATTTCCAGTTTATTCATTAAAACCAACTGTTTCATCCTGTAATTTAGATACAAATCACCGATATTAAAGTCAACATCACAAAGTGTATGTCCGATAATCCATGCAGGATGTTGAAATTCGCGGGTGCAGTACGACAACAAAAATGAATCAAACCAGGTTTCATCCTTTTCAACAATCTGACCGTTCTCATCTAAAATCCATAACAGGGAATTTCCGGATTTTACTTTTTCCCACAGTATCCTAAATTTAGATAATTCCTCATCTGTTAACCGGCGAAAGTTTTTTTCCACTTCATCAACTCGAGACAGATCCGTTGCAGTCAAACATCTTGGATATACAACTTCTCCGCATATGTTTTTCATGGAAAAATTAAGAAAATCGAATACAAAAACATTTTTACAGTTTGGTTGTAAGTGATATAGCAGCCTTGCCGTGTTCATTATTTCAGAAACAGCAAGCCCTGTCCATAAATATATTTTTTCATTCCTGTAGTTTTCAATAAACGTTTTTATCGTATCAATATCTCCATTTATGGACGTTGGAACTTCAAAAACTTTTGACAGCCATAAATTCCTTTTTTCTATTTCCTCAACAGAATCCAAATCACAAACCGGACCTAAATTCAAACAGTCTTCCAGGCAAATCATTTGAATTGAATCCAAATCAAATTTTTTGCTATGGATCAACGAGCCTTTTGCGACTTTTCCAAAAATAATATGTATGTCTTTTTGTATCATTTATTCAAATTTAACCTCGTCGAAGGTAGAGTAAAAATCATATTTCAACAAAAAAACAAGATATTTTGATATTGTTATTAAATGCCTTGCATTGTCGGATCGTTTTCGTAAGCTTATGTATAATACCCTGTCAGCGGTCTTGACCCTGACAGTGGTGATATAAGTATAGCCATTAAAACCGCATAAAAATATTTTGAAAAAAAGCAATGA
>JAISDP010000269.1 GCA_031264715.1 Bacteroidales bacterium | reverse complement strand
TGATCCTCCGAAACCGACATGCTGTACTCGTGGCCGTCGCCGCTGAAATCGCCGAGCAAACACGACGAAAGTATGGACTTCATCACCGTCACCATCCGGTACGACGACATATCATAGACATTACTTTTCCCGCCCGATGTGATTTTTACTTTCTGTCCGTCCAGCACAATCAGGTATGGCGATGGTTTGACGTAATCCAAACGAACCTTGTCATCCCGCTCGTAATAGAATTTCCCTGATGACACGAGCGGTTCGTCCATGATTGTCAAGTGCTTGTATTGCGTGAAGTCACATTCGATGGCGGTAAACCTGTTTTCAGCGGCCAGGCGCTGCCGGAAGGATTCGACATCGGTAACCGGTGTAAGCTGTACAAAAAGAAGGAATCCCAGTCCTCCCCCCATGCGGAGGGAGCGGGACGCTCTATCCCGATAGCGGGTAATACGCGCCCGTTTTGTTTGTTTCAAGCAAAAATGTAGAAACCTTGACAGGATGCTCCCGCATCTGCGGTGTGCAGCACGCTCCCCCTCTCCACTTGGGAGAGGGAGTCGGGGGGTGAGGCTACTGTTCATTTTTTTGAGAACAGGCGCTTCCAAAATCCTTGCTTCGGCTGATCTTCCTCCATATAGCCATTATAGTAATTGCCATAACCGCTATAGTTGTAGCCGTACCCATAGTTATAGCTGTACCGGTATTTCCCCAGGCCGTATGACGAACCGCGATGAATGTCATTCACAACCAGCCCCATCCCTTTGATCTCCGGTCGCTTATGCAGGTCGTTGGCCAACAGGAGCGAGTCTTTCGCCGAATAGTTCTGCCTGACCACAAAGATATTAACATCGGAGAACTGCGCCAGGAGCAGGCTATCCACCACCACAGCCACAGGCGGCGTATCGATCACGATAAAATCAAATTCCTCGCTTGCCTTTTCCACCAACTGCTTCATCTCCGGCGTATCGATCAATTCGGCCGGGTTGGGCGGCACAGGTCCCGACGGAGCGATGTACAGATTATTGATATTGGTCGAATGGATAATATCTTCGTATTTCGAATCGCCGATCAGGTATGTGCTGATTCCGTCGTGGTTATCGATGTTGAATATTTTATTGATTTTCGGCTTGCGTAAATCAAGTCCCATCAACAGCGCTTTCTTGCCGGAATGTGCAATAATAGTAGCCAGGTTGATGGAAATAAACGTTTTGCCTTCGCCGCTAACCGTTGATGTTACATTAATGACCTTGCTGGATTTATCGCGCAGGATATAATGCAGGTTGGTACGCAGCGCCCTGAACGACTCGGAGAGCGGCGACGCCGGGTTTTCGGCCACGGGTACTTCCGAATCCTTTTCGTTGTGGCCGATCATGCCGACCATCGGCACATCGGTCATCGTCTTGATTTCCTGTAAATCGTTGATGATCCGGTTAAAGAAATCAATAATGAATATAAGCGCCAACGGTATAAGGATTCCCAATGCAACGGCAATCATGATATTGCGGCTCCTCTTGGGCGATATCTGTATCGCATTTTGCGACATGGCGTAATCAAGCACCTTGTTGTCGGCTACATTCGATGCTTTCGATATGGCGGCATCCGCACGCTTTTTCAGCAAAAAATTATAGGTTTCATTGTTCACATTGTATTCGCGCTGTATGTTCAGCAACTGTCGTTCGGTCGCCGGCAGCTTTACAAGTTCACGCTCCACTTGCGAGATACGGTCGTTAACATCCTTCATCGACAGGTTGGCAGCGGTGATCAGTTGTTTGACATTCTCACGCAACGAACCCAGCACCGAATTGATCTGTACATCTGCAATTTTTACCAGCGGATTATTTTCAGGATCGCTGCTGTGTACCAGTCTTGTCTTTTGTGTACCCAGTTCGACCAGCTTGTTCACCAGCGAATTTAGCAAGGGATCGGCAATACCGATGATGGAAGGCGCCACCACCTGCCCGAAGTTACGGTCGTTGCCCATGTACTCTTTCAGGTAGTCATAATAGCTTAATTGAGTCGTTAACGCAAACCTTTCGGATTGCAAAGCGGTCAAACGTTCGAAAACGGCGCTTCCTTCCTGGCTGAGATTAAGCAGCTTATTGCTCATCCGGAAGTTTTGCAGCACATCTTCGGTTCGTTTCAACGAGTCGGTCACGTAACCCAGCTGCTGATCGATAAACTGGATTGCGTTGGTGGATGTCTGGTTCTTTTCGTCCAATCCGTTCTGGATATACACATCCATCAGGGTGTTCAGGTAATCAGCTTCCTTTTGCGCGCTCTCGCCCGACGATGACAGGGCAAGCACGCTCCCCCGCTTGTCGTTGGGGGTAATGGTTACTTTACCACGATACAGGTTCACCAGCGAATTAAAATTCCTGATGACAAAAAAGAATTTTTTATCGAGCAAGTCATTTTGGTTCACTCCCTCGCTCCGCACGATGGTAAATTCGCCGATGGAACTTTTGTATTTTTCGCCTGTATGAAAAGGCTTGCATGTCTTTTCGCCGATCGTAACCTGGCATTGATCGTTCGGCAGGAAAACCACCTCTACGCGCGCCCCGTAGGTCAATATGCTGTCAGGGATTACCTTGAACGGCGAATTGGGGTACATCATCGACTCGCGAACACGGCCTGTAATATAGTAGCTGGTCTCGAAGTCCAGTTCTTTCAAAGCTTTGGCAGCCATTGAATACGACTTGATGACAGCGATTTCGTTTTCGATATTTTTCCGGGGACTGTACCTGTCCAGCACATTTACCAGCAGTTCGGCGGTTGATTTCTTTTCTTCGTTGATGATCAATGACGCATTGGCGCTGTACATGGGCACCGCATACCGATTCGCAAACCACGCAATGGAATACGCCACCAGTACCGACAGTATAAACCAGTACCACCGGCCGAGCACCTTATTCAACAATTTCTTAAAATCGAACCCTTCCTCCCGGTCCGGTTGGTATTCCTGATATTCGGTCATAAATTATTATTTAGTCAGTGAAATAATAGCTACGACTAATGCAAGCGACGACGAGATGGCCGACAGGTAGGTAACGATATCCGATATGTTCACCCTGAAAATAGTACGCGGCAGAGGCTGCACATACACCAGGTCGTTGGGTTGCAGGTAGAAAGCAGGCGACGACAGCGCTTTCCGGTCGGTAAGGTCGATGGTGTGCGTGACGGCTCCGTCTTTGGTGTTCCGCACAATCATGATCTCCTGCCTGTTGCCGTAATAATTCATATCGCCTGCCAGCGACAGCGCCTCCAGTACTGTTGCATGTTCGCGGTATACGATATATTCGCCCGGCGATTTCACCTCGCCCACAATGTTGACCCTGAAACCGGCCAACCGCGCTACAACATGGCTATCGTACACGATCTTCGATATTTTTTCATGGATCAATTTTTCAGCCTCAGCCGCAGTCATCCCTGCAACCTGGACTTTACCGATCAGCGGTATTTCGATATTTCCCGTAATATCAATCGGGTACCCCGTAAAATACAGATAGGAATTCGATACGGTGTTCATTTGCTGGTGACTCGAGGAATTGAACAAACCGGCATATTCTTCGATGGTGGTCAATACATTAACATAAAGAATATCGTTGGGTTGTAAATGATATTCTTCGAGCAATTTCTGGTAAACAACTTCCTGTTGTCCGTCTTTGGGAGCATGCAGGTACCGATGTTTGTGTGTACCGCATGAACACGCCGTTACAACCAACACCAGCAAAAGCAACCGATTTCTAATAGACATTCTTGCAACTTAAAAAAATAAACGCAAAAGTAATGATTTTTTAATTACATCAACCGAATTTCATTGGAACATCGTGCTTGTAATACAAATTCCCTGTGTTTGCGAGCCGATTCATTCAATATTTTTGCCGATTCAAAATCAGCATCCTAAAAATAAACATTATATCTGACACATGCTTTTTTATCACATAAATTTTAGTCGGACAGCAGTGAAATTTTTGTATTTCCACCCCGAACGGAAACCCTTTTCAAAAATGTTTTGCCTTTCCAACATTGTTGGAAACCCCGATAAGCAGAATATAGCGCCGTTGTGTTCCATACATTTATATGTTATTTATTTCGCATCCCTTACATTTTGCCGAACCGCAATCCAACGGACAAATCTATCCGCGATAAATTCTCGTATGAATCCTTTTCGAGCGTAACAACTTCCGTACGTGTTCCGTTCGATATTTTGTATTCGGATAACGCACCGCTTGTCAACGACAACTGAAAAACCAGCGCCAGATTCCGGGAGATACCGATGTCGTAACCGATATTCCAATAGATTCCGGCCGTGCCGCCCTTCAATGTGTATTTTTCCGACGCTAAAACCATTTTATTCCGGTATCCCAAATAACCAATACCAAAATCCAGCAATAAACAATTCTTTTTTGTCGAATTGAAAAGTCTTGTGCTGAAAACCGGTCCGATAAAATTGATCCGGATGCGGTCGCTTATGCTCCCATGTCCGGTTGAGCCGTCCAGATATGTTACCGTAACATTGTCTATTGAATTACTTGACAAAAATTCACTGTATTTGACTCCGGCGCCCAGGTACTCGCTAAAATAGTACGACAGGCCGGCCTCATAATTAAATCCCGATTTCAATTTCTGTGAATAGTTTCTTAAATCGGAAGGAATATTTTTGGAAAGACGCCCTGTCCGGTAGCTCCAGCCGCCACTTACTGCAAACCCGAAACAGGGGTAAGTTCTATTCTTTGGAATTTTATCGGCTGGAAGGTCCGCCGTCCGGTAATAACCTGCCTGGTAAGAAGTCACGTCGGAGACAGACAGTAAGGTATTCCTTATCTCGCCCTTGTATTTGAACGTAAAATAGATGTTTTCAGCTCTAATCTTCGTTATTTTGCAATTCAGCGAATCGCCTTTGCCGGTTACAATCAAATCCTGTGCATAAAGCGGAACGCTTAGAGATACGAAACACAATAGAAAAAACTGTTTTATACGGAGACTTAGCATAATGATTATTTTTCTTTTTCGGAAATCAATTGAAACTCCAATTTTCCCGTCTTGCTATCGACCATTTCTAACTTGGGGCGTCCGACAAAAGCGCCCATCGTAATGCTGCAACGGATATAATATTCATTACCGAACCGGATATCTATCGGCAGTTCCATCTTGCTTTCCGTACGCGCCCATAACATATTTAACCCGTCCTTGTCGATTTTCACGGTTTCTTTCCATTTATTTTTTACCTGGCAAATAACCAAATCACCCAAATACAAATCGAAGTTCAGCAAAGCGCCCGGTCCGCCTTGCCGATAAATATGCAGCAAGGCATAATCGGCGCCAATTAACGAACTGTCGGCAAAATCCGTTGAAAACAGATGGTTTTCTATCCTGTCGACTTTCAAAATGTTAGCTGTAATTCGATGGCATGAACTGCCCCACATACTTGGCGGAATATGTTTAGTTATTTTTATAGCATTTCCGCCGATTTTCCGAGCTTCCATCTTGGCTTTGTCAATCACAACGTCCAGTCCGCAATCTGTTGAAAAGCCCGTGTCGCCAACTTTCACAGTCCCAAGTCGTTCGGCGTCATCAGGTTCGACTTCCTCAACTCCAAATACCATCACATCCTCACGGTAGTCCAAAACCGCATAACTCCTGTTAATACTCGTTGAAATCTTGGGGGAACAGGCATTAAGCATCAACAATATCCCCAATAAAAAAAACAAATACTTATTTATACAATAACGTTCCATACTACTTTCCCTCCTTTATCGTTTTACAAATATATCCCGGTTTATTATTCAATTCGATATATCAATCATACTCAATTTTCCGAATTCTCTGCGTCCGGCGCGGATAGCATAGTTGCGGTTTTTTACAAGGCTTCATAAGCTTCATTGCGAAATTTGTAAAAATTTGACCTTAAAATTTTCATAATCACATTATTTTAAATTCCAACTTTCATTTTATTCACTAAAGAAAGTACAAAGGTAGTTTTTTTGAAAAAATATATCATCAGTTTTCAAAAATGGTTGTACTTTTATCGCATCATTCATTACGTATTTAAAAAACAAAGAATATCATGGATTTTGTACAGAATATCATTCAAAATGCCAAGGCGCACAGGAAACACATTGTCTTGCCGGAGGG
>JAISDP010000261.1 GCA_031264715.1 Bacteroidales bacterium | reverse complement strand
TTTTTGTTCCTGAGTGCAAAGGAACAAAATTCAAAAGGGCGACAAGGTTTTGATAGGTTATCGTATTGAAAATAAATTAGATACGAGGCGAATTAACTAAATTTAATAGACACGAGTGTCTATTTCTTTAATTTTTTTAAATCAAACAAATACCCCATGAAGTACAAATTAATCCCCAGGAGCAATCCGCAGGACAGGAATGCAGTTCCCAAATATTACGCGAAACCGGTATATGCCGGCAGTATGGATCTGAAAAGCATCAGCAAGGATATTGCCGATCTGTCGTCGCTCTCGCCGGGCGATGTGTATAATGTGCTGGTGAACTTTGTGAACCTGCTACCCAAAAACACGGGTAAAGGGTTTAAAATCTCGCTGGGAGATTTCGGTTCGTTCCGTGCATCCTTCAGCAGCGCGGGAGTGGACGATCCCAAACAGTTCAACGCTTCCATGATCCGCAACAGGAAAATTCTTTACCTGCCCGGCAAAGAAGTCAAGAAAGGACTGGACGATATGCGGTTCGAACAGGAATAAAATGAGGGAAAATGAGTCATTTCTCTTGACGGTTCTGCGGCACAAGCCGGACAAGTGATCATTAAAAGGGAAAGGCGGCAAGGGTTATATCGCAGGATATTTTTGTGTATTACTTCACGCTTGCAATCAGACGCCTTCCGGCGTCAAAAGAGTATAACTCTGAACGAGATATTCCATGCCGCCTGTTCTCCCTTTTTAAAGGGTCATGAAAAATGAAATGAGTAGTCTGGTGGGAGCAAGAAATCGAATAAATGAAAATATATGCGATCCGGCAACACAAGGCCGGACGAGTGATGAACCGTAAAGGCGGAATACAAAGACGGCGGCGGGACAAACTTTGTCGGTATGTACCCCGTCGCCACCCGGATTCCCCTAAAAATGACAGGAGAGCATAAAATGCAAAAGTAGTGTAAATAGATCGGAATACTACATTAATAGTGTTGCCGCTGAACAGATTGTTTGATCCATCCGTCCGATCATCCGGACGAAGAATTCGCGGTGAAACAAAAATTGTTAATTTTCTTATATCCAAAAACATGAATATTAAAAATATTAAAAGTAAAGGAATAATTATTTGGGTTTTAATCTGTGTGGTCCTTAATTTTCTTTTTCATAAAGGAATTGGTATTGCTTCCCTGAATACATTAGTGCTTATTTTTTTAGCGCTATATTTTTCCCCAATAAAACCGATTTTAGAATTTTTAAAATTATTGAAGCATAAAGATATCAACCTCAAAACGGTCATATTCGTATTTTTATCAAATTTTGTGCTGGCTGCCATTCTCTCCTTCACGATCATTAAATTTTATATGCATGGAAATACGACTGTTGATACACTGTCTTCTCTGTTTGTTATTTTTAATGCGATTCTCGCATATTACAATCTTTTTGTAAAAGATGATAAAGATGCGGCTTTCCTGCATGTTATATTCCTGTTATTTCGTTAGAAATAACGCTTTGACAAATGAAGGTCTTGCAAAATTGAATGATGGCGTCTGCTCCTTTTATTTGCATAGGACTGTCTTTTAAATTCTCAAAACAGATATATTCATTCATTTAAAAAGTAAAAAATAAAACCGATGAAACAAATAACAGTATTGATTTTAGCCGTCTTCCTTTATACGGTGACAGGATTTGCCCAAAGCGGCCAACTTCATGTTCCTCCGGAGTATGATTCCATTGGACAAAAAGTCTATGAGGGATTTGATCACATGTTCGATCGGGTGGAAGAATATGTGAAACCAAACGGGAATATTACCCGTGAAGGCATGGATTCGGTGAGGCGTGCCGCCATGTCTGAATTTGCCGGCCAGCATCCGGAAGTGGAGGCGTATCTTTCAGGCAATTCGACCGCATCGCCTGACGCTCAACCATCCACTCCGGAGTTACAGGCATTGCTTGGCAAAATATCGGAGGCAGTCAAAAACTTTAAACCCAAAACAGGTTTCGAAAAACTGGAACGGCAGCTGGGAGAAATCAACCGAAAAGCCGCCGGAACACTGTCCGAAGCCGAGACCAACAAAGTTTATGCGGTATCCGTCACAAGTTTTTATTCCACTAAATACTGGCTGGAAAACGGGCTAAGATGGCAGTCGCTTGGAGAATACGTCAAGGCAAACAGGAAAAAATAAAAAAGGCCTTTCGCATGTACGCCAAATATGAATAACCCAAGTCGAAGCCGTCTGGGGAATTTTGCAGTCATATCAGTTGCTTCCATCGTATCATCAAGCATTTCCTTCAAGTGGAAACCGCCAATTATATGATCGGCAAAAATGGTAAAAATATGAAAACTTTTGTCACATTTTTCGTTTCAATCATGCTGTCTTCTGTTGTTGCAGGCCAGCCATACCAAGGCGGTAAGGAATATAAAGCCAAAAGCAACACATACAGATGCGAGTACGGTATTGCTAAATCTAATGGCCGCCATTTTTATGGATTTACCAATACCAAAAACATAATGAAAAACATGAATTCCGGACTTCGCGAATATGCCCCGTTGCCTGTTTTGGAATCACAACAAAAACTGATAGAGTTGTTGTGTGAAGTATATGGCGGTAAGGAAAAAATGCAGGCAATGGGATCCGAAATGATACATTTCTATTTTTATGTGGGTATGGATTTCAAAGTCAAGGAAATGAGGATCACTGTATCATCCGATACCGAACAGCCTAAAACCACGATCCTTCAAGTGGAAGCCATTGAAAACCTGGTTAAGGAACGGATACGTTTCGTTTTCGAGCGGGACAGTCCCTACTATCGCGATGCTATATTTAACACAGCATCCGGCGCTTACACGATTTCCGAAATACCGGAATTACTGGAAAAGATGCCGTGATGTGACACGTAGCCCGAAAATATCGGCCGGATTGTCTATACGCCTCGAAACCGCGACAATTTTATACGAAAGGGTGATTTCTACGAATTATTTTATATGGATTGGGAATGGATATTGCAAGTTTACTGGCAGTGGATCCGCTGTGTATGGAAGGCTCGAAACGCGTGCGGCGCGGCAGTAACTAGGGCAACTACGCGCAGTACCACCGTTCGGCTGCCCGCGGTTGCAGGGAACCCGACTGGTTCTCCAGCCACTTCGGGTTCCGCGTTGTTTTTCAACCTTAGCGTAACCGACCTGAAAGTATACGCCGCCAAATTTTCAAAATGTAAAATAATGTTTTTTTACATATCTTTCGAAAATAATTGCATTTTTTACATCGCCGGACCATGTACTTTTGTCATATCAAAAAAACATCCTCTGTCATGTCGAAATCTTTCGAAAATTTATTGCTGGTAATGTTCGGTAAATCACCGATTGGCACGGCTTTTGCAGAGAGAGAGAGAGAGAGAGAGAGTACACATAGTAACTACGCGCGCGTATAACATTTTTTTAGAAAAAACATATCAATCGCATATGTCCTTTTGGGGCGTGTGCGATTTTTTTATGTCAGATGAACGCAAAAGCATCCAAATACCCATGAAATACAAATTAATCCCCAGCAATCCTCAAGACAGGAATGTAGCCCCCAAATATTACGCGAAACCGGTATATGCCGGCAGTATGGATATGAGAAGCATCAGCAAGGATAACTCTATTGTATGCAATTAATGTTAATTTAAAATAAAAAAGGAGGTAAAAGTAAAAGAGTAGACAAAGACAGATCAATCTTGCAGCCATCTGGTGCAAGAATTTTTAGAACAACAGTTATTGTTTTATACAAGTACTAATAGTACTCGTCAAAAAATTAACCCACATGAAATAGCCATGATCATCATGGCATATTATCAGTGTATATTAAATTATCAATGGCATTGATGAGCCCTTCGGGGTTTCCTCTGACATTAAAAATTAAAAATAATTAAAAATAATTAAAAATTAAATTGTAAACAGATGAAAATAAACCTAAGAAAAGAAAGGCGATACTGGAAAAACATTTTCCTTGTATGCCTACTGGTTACACTGTCCTGTTCGATCTTTGCACAGCAGGGTATTCCCGTCAAAGGTACTATAACCGATGCAGCAGGCGAACCCTTACCGGGTGTAAATGTGGTTGTAAAAGGAACAACAATTGGCGTTGTAACAGATGTCAATGGAAAATACGCCATTAGTGTCCCCAACAGGGGAGCAGTCCTTTTATATTCATTTATCGGTTACATGAAAACTGAACAAACAGTTGGCGACCAGACAACCATTGATGTCAACATGAGTGAAGACATGCAGCAGATAGAAGAAGTAGTAGTGGTAGGGTACGGCATACAAAAGAAGGCAAACCTGACCGGTGCGGTAGCTTCTGTGGACATGGGCAAGATGACGGAAAGCCGGCCTATCACCAGCCTGTCGTCCGGATTAGCAGGTTTGGCATCCGGCGTTACCGTAACAGCAACAAGTGGCGGACAACCCGGATGGGACGGAGCGACCATTCGCGTACGCGGACAGGGAACAACGAATAACTCTGATCCTTTGGTGGTCATTGACGGCGTGGCAGGTGGTAATATCAACGACGTCAATCCCCAGGATGTAGAGAGCATCTCCGTATTGAAAGATGCCGCCTCTTCGTCTATCTACGGTTCACGGGCTGCAAATGGCGTTATCCTGATCACTACAAAAAGAGGACACGCAGGAGTAGCCAAAATTAACTATCATGGTTATATATCTTCAGAAAAATTAGACCACAAGGTTCCTTATGTAACCAATTATGCTGATTACATGGAGTTAATAAATGAAGGAATGGGAAACAGCAATGTAGCACAACCATTCAGCAAGGAAAAGATTAACGAATGGCGTAATGCGGGCAACAGCGATCCTTTGAAATATCCCAACTCCGATTGGCAGGATTATCTTTACGAGCAGGCATGGATGCAGAACCACGCGCTCTCTATATCTGGCGGTGCGGAAAAAATACGTTATTTTGTATCGGGTAATTACCTCAAAAATCCGGGGATTATGGTAAATAGCGGGTATGATAGAATCAGCGCTCGCGCCAACCTGGATGTCGACATCAAGCCATGGTTCAAACTGGGTGTCAATGGTTATGGATACAAAGGTATTGCAGATATTGGCTGGAGTACCAGCAATACCGGCAACCCTTTGGGGTATCTGAATCAGACTTCGCCCGGCTGGTTGTACCGCCATCCCGACGGACGGTTTGGCGGGGGAAACAATTCCGAGGATGGGACAAGTGGCAATAACGCTTTGGCAATAATGGCGTCGGCTAAAGGCAATGTTACGACCAACAAAATTGCTTCACAATTTTTTGGCCAGCTAACCCCTTTAGAAGGGTTGAGCATCGAAGGCTCCTATACGTATGATTTTACCAACAGGTTAACGTATCAACATTCCAGTGATCCTTATGATCTTTGGAATTTTTACGACAATACCGTTCGGTTTACATCTACTCCAACGACATCCGTTGCCAATACCAACTACAATTGGACAAGAAACCAGATGGACGCTGTGGTCCGTTACGAGACGAATGTCAGCCGCTTGAATATCCAGGCGATGGTGGGCGCCAGCCAGGAATCATACAAATACCAATGGTTTACAGCATCCAAGCAAAACCTGACGTCTGTAGACCTGACCGAACTGAATGCCGCTACCGCAAACGCTGCTGCAACCGGTGATTATACCAGTTGGGCTATGCGCTCGTTCTTTAGCAGGGTGGGATTGAACTGGGCGGAGAAATACCTGCTGGAAGCCAATTTACGTATGGACTGGTCGTCGAGGTTTGCATCGGGTAAAACGCGTCGAGGCGTTTTCCCTGCATTTTCAGCCGGCTGGCGTATCAGCGAAGAAGATTTCATGCGGGATATATCCTGGCTGAATAATCTTAAACTTCGCGCATCCTACGGATCAGTGGGAAATAATGCGATGGGAAACGACAAGGATAATGACGGCAATTACAGTTATTTGCCGTTATATACATCCCAGAACTATGTGCTGAATAATACGGTACAGGTCGGTTGGGCGCAGACAGCCCTGTCGAATGCTGCGATCACATGGGAAACTACATACGTAAGCAACCTGGGTATTGATTTTGGCATATTAAAATCCAGATTGAACGGAGGCGTTGACTTTTTTGTAAAAACCACCAAAAATATCCTGATAGACCTGCCGGCTCCCTTAGTACATGGAAGCTCTTCCATACCACGGACAAATGCGGGCGAAGTTCGCAATACCGGCGTCGAATTCACCCTGTCGTGGAATGACAAGGCAGGGGACGTTCACTATTTTATAGAGGGTAATTTCGGTTATGTAAAAAACGAACTCACCAGGTTTAAAGGTGAAGAAATGACGATCAGTGGAACCAATGTGCTTCTTGAGGGCCAACCCATCAATATACAGTATGTGATGAAAGTAGACAGGTTAGTGACTACCGATGAAGACCTTGCTTATGTACAGTCGCTGGTAGATAAAAACCCTAATTATTTCAGAACTTATCTCAGGCCGGAAAAGGGCGATTTTCTGTATGCAGACACCAATGGCGATAACGATCTCACTGCCGACGACCGCATCATGATGGGAAATGGCACTAACCCGACGGTAACGTATGGCGCACGTTTGGGCGCCAGTTGGAAAGGCGTTGATTTTTCATGCCTGCTGCAGGGTGTTGCCGGTTATAACGTTTATTTTACCGCATGGGAACACGCCAGTTATTTTTCTACCGTTGTACTTGGCCATCACATCAACAAAACCGTTGCCGACGGACGATGGTATGAGGGCCGTCCGGATAAGGCTACCTTTCCGAAATTGAGGGCACATTCCGTCGATGCCAACCGCAACAATACGGCAAGTGATTTCTGGATGGTTGACAGATCCTATTTCAGGGTAAAGAATATACAGTTGGGCTATACGGTTCCGAAAACGATTTCGCAGAAAATATTGCTGGAAAATATCCGGTTCTATATGAGTATCGACAATGCCCTGACTTTTACCAAATTTCCGGGGCTTGATCCGGAACGTGGCGATATCGGGTATCCAACCTTTCGAATAACTTCTTTTGGCGTTAATTTAACTTTTTAAACGATTTTAATATGAAAAAAATAATTGTATATATTTCAATTGTGATAGCCGGGATTTCATTAAACGGATGTTTTGATCTGGACACATACCCCGGTAGTTCTATGAGCCAGAGTATATTCTGGCAAACTGAAGCACATGCAAGGGAAGGACTGATGGGTATATATGCCTTGTTGCGCAACAATAATTGTTACGGTGAGCAGTATTGGTATAACGATGTGTATGGCTGTATCAGCAACTCCTTCTCGAATCAAGCCGTGAACAATGGAACCTACACTTCCCGCGACAGTTACGTGCAGGATAAATGGCAATACATGTACGAGGGTGTGCAAAGAACCAACTCCGTTATTCGTAATGTGTCGGGCATGTCTTTGGATGAGTCTACGGAAACCGAGTTGGTTGCAGAAGCAAAATTTCTGAGGGCTTTGTTTTATTTCAATTTGTTAGATTTTTTCGGAGGCGTGCCTTATTATGACGAAACCACCGAGGTCAATGCAGAATATGCCGATATGAAAAAAGGGAGAAGTACGGCGGAAGAAATTCGTTCGCATATTCTCAGCGACCTCAATGCGGCTATTTCGGGACTCAAGGTAGCGTGGCCAAACGCTGATTATGGACGGGCTACCAAAGGAGCGGCTTATGCACAGCGAGGCAAGGTATATCTGTACAATAAGGAATGGAAAAATGCCATCGCCGATTTTGAGGAAGTGATATACAATAAATCCAACAATTACGGTTACGCATTAGATGCTGATTATGCCCGGATTTTTAAACTGTACAACGGAGCCAAAAGCACGGAAATGGTTTTCTCCGTTCAAAATAAGGGCGGACCGGACGCTTACGGGATGATGTTTAATACCAGATATGGCAATCGTGGCTCTTTTGGGCCTGGTGGAGGCGCTTTATATCCATCTCCGGAATTGATAGATATGTATGAAAAACCTGATGGCAGCCCCTTTGATTGGGAAGAAATTTTTCCCGGATACAACACCACACCTGTTGAGAACGGACAGCGGGAGGCAAAGCGCCAGGACTATCTGTGTGTAGAAACGGATAATGGCGTAATAGTTGGGATGCGGAATGCCGACACGGCGAAAATACTGAATGCATACAGAAACAGGGATTCGCGCCTGATGGCGACAGCAATTGTACCCTATTCCAATTATGTGGGTTGGGTCAACAATGCGCCGAAAAATTTGATGATCGCACTCGATGGATATAAACAGGGAATTTTAAATTCAGGGACATTATATTGGGATGCAGGGAATATTCATAACTGTTTCTATCGAAAATTTGTTGCAGAGGGTAACCTGGGTGGCGCTCTCACCAATCGGGATCATACGCCCTTTGAATTTCCGGTGATCCGCTATGCCGATGTGCTGATGATGCTGGCTGAAGCCTATAATGAAGACAACCAGTTGGCTAAGGCGGTAATTGAGTTAAACAAGGTAAGGGCAAGAGAAAGCGTCAATTTGCCGGGTCTTAACTCGGGCGCTGCATGGCTGGCAGTTACCACTAAGGAGCAAATGGCAGAACGAATCCGGAAAGAGCGTGCCGTTGAACTTGCCGGGGAAGGGCTTCGTTTTAGTGATTTGCGTCGCTGGGGTTTTGAAGTTGCCTATGAGGAAATCGCCGGAAAGGGCTATGCTAAGAATATATACGGTGAAAATCTATATGCACGCAAATTCACAAGACGCGATTTACTCTGGCCTATCCCTGCTGTTGAAATAGAACGAAATCCTGCACTGGAGAATCAACAAAATCCAGACTGGTGATTTGATTACCAAATGCAAGATCATGAGGGTGTGTCAAAAGTATTTTGAATTGACTTTTGACACGCACCCTCATTTGTTAATATGTTATCCATCCTTTTTTACATGTTTTTCAACAATGATTGCATTTTTTAATGTGATTCATATATCTACTTTTGTTACAAACTGTTTTAGTTGAACTCATATATATTATTCACATGAAAAACAAATCTTTATGTCTTTTTGGAGGGTTAATGGCCACTTTAGCTGTTGTCGCTCAGGACAACGTCATTCATACCCATGCCGACGGTAAAAGCTGGGACATTGTCACCCGTTCGTCCGTATACCGGTTAGCTGTAAATTCCGCCGGCGACCTCCAGACTGTTTATTACGGGAATAAACTGATGCAGGAAAGCGCAACAGGCGCTCAGGGCGCCGAAATACCCGTGCGTGGAGGCTATGCGTCGGCAACGCCTTTGCTCGAGGTCGTTTTTCCCGACGGCGTCCGGGATATTGAACTCGAATACAAAACTTACGAAATGGCCGATATGGACGGATATCCTGTTCTGACAACCGTTCAGGCCGACAGGTATTACCCGCTGGAAGTGCGGTCGCATATCCGGGCAATACCCGAATATGACCTGATTGAGAAATGGGTCGAAGTAATCAATACGGGCAAAAAGGGAACCGTCAAAATTGAGAACCTGCAGTCGGGATCGGTTTTCCTGCCCAAAGACGCATACGAACTGACCCATTATTCGGGAGTATGGGGACACGAATTTACACCGCAAACCACCCGGCTCACCCAGGGGACGAAAACGCTACAGGTAAAGGATTTCAAATCATACGGCGCGTCATCCTTCATGATACGTCCTGAAGGCGAACATGACAGGCGCATGGGAAAAGTATGGTTCGGAACGTTATGCTACAGCGGCAACTGGCGCGTTGATTTCGAAAAGTTTTTCAACGGGAGCGTCCAGGTCGCAGGCGGGATGAATTTCTGGGATCAGGAGATCAGCCTGAAGCCGGGACAGTCATTCGCCACTCCGCACATCCTGTTCGGGTACGCCGAACGCGGCGTCGAAGGAGTAACCTTGAGCCTGGCACCGTATGTTCGCGAGAAACTGTTGCCTGCATCGCACCGCGACCGGTTACGTCCCGTGCTGTACAACAGTTGGTATGCCACCACTTTTAATGTCAACGAAGAGCACCAGCTGGCATTGGCAAAAGTAGCCAAAGAACTTGGCGTGGAAATGTTTGTGATTGACGACGGCTGGTTCAAGGGACGCGTGAACGATAAAGCCGGCCTGGGCGACTGGACGGTCGATCAAAACAAATTCCCCAACGGGCTGAAGCCGATGATTGAAAAAATCAACGCCATGGGGCTTGATTTTGGCATCTGGATCGAGCCTGAAATGGTGAATCCTAACAGCGACCTGTACCGCGCCCATCCCGACTGGGTATTCCATTTTCCCAACCGCGGGCGGCATGAAGGACGAAACCAGCTAATGCTTAATCTGGCCCGCGAAGATGTATATCAATATCTTTACAAATATTTTCACGATCTGCTGAAAGAGAACAACATCAAGTTTATCAAGTGGGATATGAATAAATCGCTGACCGACCCGGGGTTTCCGTCGGCGCCGGCGGATGAGCAGCGGGCTGTGCGGATCAAATATGTGGAAAACCTCTATCGTCTGGTCGAAACCTTGCGGAAAGAGTTCCCGGAGGTATGGTTTGAGAACTGTTCCAGCGGCGGCGGTCGCGTCGATGCGGCCATGATGTCGCGTTTCGATTTCAACTGGGCCAGCGACAATACCGACCCTGTGGACCGTATTTTCATACAGGATTCCTATCTGACCCTGTTTCCGGCCAACACCATGATTTCATGGGTGACCCGGGAAGACTGGCACCGGCAGGACCCGTCGCTCGAATACAAATTTGACGTATGCATGGCCGGCGTGCTGGGCGTGGGGTACGACATCACCCAGTGGGACGACCGGCAGAAGAAAATCGCAACGGAAAAGATAGCGCAGTACAAAACCGTCCGGGAAACCGTACAGAAAGGGGATTTATTTCGGATTGTTTCTCCTTACGAAGAAAACCGGAGCGTACTTCAATATGTGAATAAAAGCAAAAGGGAAGCGGTAATTTTTGCCTACAACATGGCCGAATATCCGGTCAACTCGATAGAGGAAGCACAACGTACCCCGTTGGTGAAACTGCGCGGGTTATTGCCCGGCGAAAAGTACCGGATTGAGGGTGTGAAAGGCACATTTACAGGACAGTTCCTGATGGAAGTAGGAATCGGGTTACCCTTGACGGGTGCATATAAAAGCAAAATATACACCGTAAAATCAATTGAATAAAAGATAAATCCATCACATAAACCGTAAAAAATGAACAAGCCGGTCATTATCCTTTTCCTTTTCCATACGTTTTGCATATCTTATGTGGCAGCACAAAACAAAAAGCTGTCGTCTCCCGACGGGAATCTGTGTTTCGAGCTACACGACCAGCGGTTGCAGAGCGAATTGGGGTATGAAATAACGTATCGCGACCGTCCGGTGATCTTACCCTCGCCATTGGGGATCAGCAACTGGGAAAAGAACCTGGAAGTGGAGCGTATGGAAGACACAACGGTGAATACCGTGTGGAGACCCGTTTACGGCGAACGTTCCGAAGTAAAGGATCATTACAGTCAAAGGACATATGTGATCAAATCGGGTACGCGCGGCAGCGACAGGCTTCATCTTATTGTACGCGCCTACAACGAAGGTATTGCCTTCCGTTATCAATACGCCGGGAATAATTACCTGAGAATAACCTCGGAAAAAACGACTTTCTGTGTTCCCGATTCCACATACTGCTGGTTTGCCCCATTTGCCCAGGCCGAACATAAAAAGCTCCCCGTAAAGGAATGGCCCGGCGAAGCCGAACGTCCGCTTACCCTGCAACTGGCCGGCGGACTGTATGCCGCTTTGGGCGAAGCCGGAATGGTAAACTACAGTCGCACTAAATTCTTTGTGGAGAAAGGCGAAGAGAACATCATCCGTTGTAGAATGTACGATGCTGTGGAAGAAATTGCTCCCTTTGCATCGCCCTGGCGCATGGTAATGGTGGCCGACCGGCCCGGTGGCCTGCTGGAAAACAACGACATCTACCTCAATCTCAATAAGGGATGTGAAATTGAAAACACCGGCTGGATCAAACCCGGGAAAATCATGAGGGTAACCCGGTTGACTACCGATGCCGCAAAAGAAATGGTCGACTTTGCAGTGAAACGCAAGCTCGATTATATTCATTTCGATGCCGGGTGGTATGGCAGGGAAACATTCATGGAATCCGACCCGCGAAAATCGATCGGCTCATTGGACATGATCGAACTGACACGTTACGCCCGTTCGAAAAATATCGGCGTATGGCTTTATGTCAACCAGCGCGCGCTCATGAATTACCTGGACGAGATATTGCCTTTGTACCGGTCGTGGGGCATTTCAGGCATCAAGTTCGGGTTCGTCCAGGTGGGTTCGTTCCGGTGGACGGTGTGGCTGCACGAAGCCGTCGCTAAATGTGCGCGATACAACATCATGGTCGATATACACGACGAATACCGTCCCACCGGTTTCAGCCGCACGTATCCCAACCTGCTCACTCAGGAGGGTGTTCGCGGCAACGAAGAATTTCCCGACGGGGTGAACAATACCACGTTGCCTTTTACCCGTTTCCTGGCAGGAGCAGCCGATGCCACCGTCTGCTATTACCACCGCAGGGAACTGAAACCCGGCCTGGCATCGAGCCTCAACGCCCGCTCGTTGCTCAACACGGCCTGCCACCAGATGGCTTTGTCGGTCATCAATTACAGTCCGCTGCAATACCTCTACTGGTACGACGCGCCCGATGATTGCCACGACGAACCCGAACTGGTCTTTTTCGATGAGTTGTGCACCGTGTGGGACGACACCCGCGTACTCGAAGGAAGCATCGGCGAATATGTAAGCATGGCGCGCCGAAAGGGGAATAAATGGTTCGTGGGAAGCATCACCAATAACGATTCGCGGAAGTTCGAATTTTCCTTTGACTTTCTCGACCCGGATAAAAAATATGAGTTGAGATTATTTACCGACGGCGGCGAAAAAGTGAAAACGCGGACGCATGTCGCCATAGAGACCAAAAAGGTAGACCGTAAGAGCAAATTAAAATTGGACCTGTTGCCGCGCGGAGGTTGCGCCATGATCATTGAAGAAAAGTAAAACCCTTGTTGTAACAGCGGAATAAATTCATGACTGATGCCGCAAATTACGTATAAAACAGTCGCTCGCCGTTCCGGTAAGGATATCATGCTGTTCCGGCTTGTCAACCGGTCGGGAGCATATGTCGAAGTCTCGAATTACGGCGCCGCACTGGTATCCGTGGTTGTACCCGATCGCAAAGGATGTTTTGAAAACGTCGTTCTACATTATCCTGATATGGAGGATTATTTCAACGATACATGCTACCTTGGCAGTACCATCGGCCGTTTTGCCAACCGTATCGGCAATGCGCAATTCACATTGAACGGGAAAACCTTCCATCTGGACAGGAATGACGGCGATAACTGTAATCATAGCGGCTATTCGGGCTTTCACCAAAAGATATTCGATGCCGAAGTACAGGGCGACGAATTGGCGCTTACTGCGCACAGCCCTGACGGCGAAGGCGGATTTCCCGGAAACATGAAGGTAACGGTATGTTTCTCCTTCCGGAATCATGTGTTAACCATCCGGTACAGAGTCTTCGCTGATCGCGAGACCCTTTTCAATCCCTCCTGCCATGCCTATTTTAACCTTTCGGGACAAAAGGGATCGGCGTTTCAACATGAGTTGCATGTAAATGCTTCGGAATATCTCGAAGCAGACAGTCACTTTCTTCCTACAGGAAAAATCCTGCCTGTGACGGGTACTACATTCGATTTCACTCAATACCGTATCATTGAACAAATGGCCGCGCTGAAACATGACGCATTGAAAGGCTACAATGCATATTATCCGGTTCCGGGCAACGACACGGTCAGGCGCCTGGCTTCTCTCAGGGAATCCGGCTCCGGTCGCGCGATGACAGTTTGCTCTTCCATGCCGGGCGTGCTGTTTTACTCCGGCGATTACCTTTGCGGAAAATATCAGCCGTTCGAAGGCCTCTGCCTCGAAGCGCAATTCTTTCCCGACACGCCTCATCATGCTCATTTCCCGTCATGTACTATTTTACCCGGAAAACAAATCGAACATGTAATCTGTTTTCAATTTGAGATATTGTCAATGTAATATAAACTTACGTTTGGCGGATATCGCTCAATAAAAAAGAGGATGACTTTTGATCACCCTCTTTTTTTATTGATCGGAAACTATATATATATGGTATTTTATGAAGTTCCCTTTAAAAATAGAATGAGTCGGCTTTGCACCAACTCAATCTAACAAACCAAACAATTATCAATTAAACGAATCTTAAAAGTTTGGGAAAACACTCAAAATCTTCATGAGTGTACAATTCTTGAGCTAACGGTCTTCGTTATAAAATTTAGTCGTACAAGCTACCTTGTAGCCACGACTCAATTTTTACAACGTGGTTCTGTACTTACGTACAAAAAAAGAATTTCTGATGAGACCGAAATTCTTATTACCTTTCGTTGAAAAACTGGTAT
>JAISDP010000254.1 GCA_031264715.1 Bacteroidales bacterium | reverse complement strand
CGTATAGCCTGAGCATAAGTAACTCTGTCCTGATTATCCTGTGCAGTATTCAAAGAATTTTGCTGTGAATTTTGATTATTTACAGTTGGGTTTTTAAAATTCTGTATTACCTTTGCAATTCAATTAAGTGCTGGGTCATTTAGCGTTGCTCCCTTTGGTGGGGCTATACCTAATCAATCCAGCACTTTTTTATTTTCTGCCCATTTAATATTTTTAGACAGTCATTCCGGTGTTGATTTTTTTCAGTCGGATAGCAATCTGCTGTCTGTTTTACCATGTAAGGTAGCAATTTCATTTACAGTAATATCGTTACCTTTATTTTCTAACCTGACTGCAACAGATATTTTTCTATCATCCTGAGTAGTAAGCTCGGTAATAATAACTGTTGACGGAATCCTTTCTCCTCAATTATAAACAAGCATAGGAGTTTGTATTGCTTTCGCAAGCCCCTTCAAGTCTTCCATTGTCAAATTATGCGATTTTAAATGATCTCTTAATACTCTTTGAGTAATCGTTATTTCTCCATTTTTCAATCCTGATGCCCGTAGTATTTCAAGTGGCTTTCCCAAATGCAGCATTTCATTTGATTTTAATCTGCCGGATTTAAGATCGTCTAATTCTTCATTGAATCTGTTATTTACAGCTTCAAGATTTTGATTATTAGATAAGTGGAATAATGACTGGTTGTTATCTTTAACACTGTATATATTTCTCAGATCCATCAAGATTATTGGAAAGTCTTTTCCCCACTTGCCTTTATCCTGAATATGTGTGATAATAGAGTTTCCTGTTTCTAAAAGAATTTTGCGTGCATTGGAGTTTTGATCAAATGATGCTTTAATCAAATCATACATTATCATATATGAATCTCTGTCTCATCTTTTAGTATTGACTCCTTTTATATTACGGCCTATTGATTTTGCTTCATTGCCTTTAGCGGTCATAAGAGATGTTTCTATATCAGCAGTTTCTTTAGTAGACAAATTGGTATAACTTAGCTTTTGAGCTTGAAAGGCGCCTTCGACTGTATTAAATGTAACGTAGCTTCCAGTCACAACAGACTCAACCTTAAATGGCCTGTAAGCAAAATTACTTAATTCAGCGTGTTCATTAGTCCCTGCATATACATTAATTGTAGATGTGTTAGTTAAATCATCAGCCCCTGCAGTATTAAATCTCTCCTTAAATGCTTTTTCATCAGAAATATCCCTTCCGTTAACATCCCTGAATTTCCATCCCTTGGGAGCTAATACGGTAGTAGGGATACCAAGTCTAAGCCCTGCCTTAGCTCCAGCTTCATCAAATCCTGTTTGACCACCACTTCTAATAGATTCTATAGGAGTTTTCAAATTAGGGGAACTTAAAACTTGTCTCAACAACCCATAAGTAAACCCATCTATTTGTTCTTGAGTATATTTACCTTTCATAGTATATATACCATTCCCAGCTATATTTAAAGTTTTAGCTCCTGTATTATTTAATAATCCTACAATTTTATCTACCCTTTCTTGAGTAACTTCTAAATTATTAGCGTCTATAGGGATATATAATTTTCCCTGTTGTTTTACAGAGCTTTTAGTTAATCTTTCTCCAGAAGAATTAAAGTCTACAGCTAATGCTATAGTAACATCAGCAGAAGCATTTTTTATTGTTCTTTCCCTGTATCCATTAGATTGATCTTCCTCGAAGGTAATTTCACCCTTTGATTCATTAGTTTCATCATCAGGCATTTCTTCTTGCTCTCCAGGTCTTCCCAGCCACCTAAGCATATCAGCTTCGTTATAATCATCACCTTTATCTTCATATATATCTCTTGTCCCCAATGTCTCATTAGTCCCTAAAGTCTCACCTTCAACTGCTGAGGTTTCATCATTTACTGAAGGTTCGGAGAACGTTTCGTTCGATGTTTCTTCATTTATTGAAGGCTCTTCCTGTCTTGTTACGGCACCAGGCTGTGTCACATTCACATTGTCTGTTACTCCCCTGTCATTTATTTCTGATGTGCCAATGAGCGTTGGGCCAACCTCTTCATAGGAACCAAATTCTTCAGGATTATTGACGCTTCATCCATAACGGTATTCGAGCGCATTATTTTTTATGCCAAGTGGAGCTGTTGGAATGTATATATTGTTACTTCCCGTCGTGTTGCAGGATCAACGCTGTCGCTTTCAGTAATTCCGAATAATCGATAATATTCATCCTTCCTGAAGAACTGACTTATAAAATTATCTACAGTCTCAACGCTTATTGCTGCTGAACTTCCTGCATGATATGGGCGTTTTGTTCCTGAAAAGTTCTAAAAAAGCGACGAACAATAGCGAATGGCAGCACCTTGCGAACAAACATACCACATTCGTCACCTTACAGGGGAAAAAAACAGACGGTGCACGTTTTTTTATGCGACCAATTGAATTGCACTCCCAAAAACTTTCATTTGGCTTTTCGTACAATTGGCCTTACCTTTGCGCCCTCGGAAAAATACAGGAGACATATAGTAAAATGATAACGGTAAGCAATTTAAGCCTACAATTTGGCAAGCGGGTATTGTTCCAGGATGTGAATATGAAATTTACTCCGGGCAATTGTTATGGCATCATTGGCGCCAATGGAGCCGGGAAATCAACATTTTTGAAAATTCTGAACGGCGACTGTTACCCTACTGGCGGTTCCGTATCTTTTGGTCCGGGCGACCGGCTGTCGGTACTGAGCCAGGATCACTTCGCTTTTGACGGTTTCACGGTGATGGATACCGTGTTGCAGGGTCATTCCGTGCTTTGGAGCATCATGAAGGAAAAGGACGCATTGTATGCCAAGCCCGATTTCACTGATGCTGACGGTATCCGCGTATCGGAACTCGAAGAAAAATTCGCCGGGCTCAATGGCTGGAATGCCGAAAGCGATGCCGCAAGCCTGCTAAGCGGCCTTGGTATCAGGGAAGAATTGCATGATGCGCAGATGGGCGACCTCAGCGGGAAAGAAAAAGTACGTATCCTGCTGGCCCGGGCGCTTTTTGGCAAGCCGGACAATCTGCTTCTGGATGAGCCTACAAACGACCTGGACATTGAGACCGTGACGTGGCTCGAAAACTACCTTTCGGAATTTGAAAATACAGTACTGGTAGTGTCGCATGACCGGCACTTCCTCGATGCGGTGTCGACCAGCACGGTGGATATAGATTTCGGCAGGGTAAAGCAGTTTGCAGGCAACTACAGTTTCTGGTACGAGTCGAGCCAGTTAGCCCTTCGCCAGCAGCAGCAGCAGAACAGGAAAGCCGAGGAAAAGAAGAAGGAACTGGAAGAGTTTATCCGCAGGTTCAGCGCTAATGTGGCGAAATCGAAACAGACTACCAGCCGCAGGAAGATGATTGAGAAACTGAACATCGAGGAAATTGAACCTTCGTCGCGCCGTTATCCGGGCATTATTTTCACGCCCGAACGCGAAACCGGCAATAAAATACTGGAAGTACGCGACCTCGGCGCAAGCATCGAGGGAACGACGCTGTTCAAAGGCGTATCATTTAATGTGGAGAAGGACGACAAGATTATATTCCTTTCGCGCGATTATCGTGCAATGACCGCATTTTTCGAGATCATCTGCGGCGAAAAGGCTGCTTCGGCCGGCGCCTGCGAATGGGGACAAACCATCACCACGTCGTACCTGCCGCTCAACAATGCCCCGTTCTTTGATACGGATATGAACCTGGTGGACTGGATAGCACAATATTCCGACGATACCCACGAAACTTACCTGAAGGGGTATCTTGGCAAGATGCTGTTTTCGGGCGAGGAAGTGTTGAAAAAAGCCAATGTGCTGTCGGGCGGTGAAAAGCAACGCTGCATGATTTCGCGCATGATGCTTCGCAACCCCAATTGCCTGGTGCTCGATACGCCTGCGAATCACCTCGACCTGGAATCCATACAGTCATTCAACAATACGCTCAAGACCTTCAAGGGCGTGGTGCTGATGTCGAGCCACGACCACGAAATGATACAAACCGTATGTAACCGTATTATAGAACTGACGCCCAATGGCATCATCGACAAGATGATGGAATACGATGACTATATCGCTTCCGACAGTATCAAGGCTGTGCGGGCAAAGATGTATAAGTGATTTTTCCCGCAAAGCCGCAAAACAGCCTTTATAGGGACACAACATTACTGGAGGAATTTTTCCCTGAGTCTTAGTTTAACCGGTTCATCCATTCCCAATTCTTTATACAGGAACGAATCAATGCTGCCGTACTTCCTTTTAAGCGCACTGAATACAGCTTCGAGATAGAGCGGGTTTGCTTCCATAATTTCGGTGGCCGTTCCGCGGTCGATACCCTGTTCGTTCACCAGGGAATCGATCATTTTTTCGTTTTCGACCTTGCGGTAAATATTGGTAGCCATGTAGTCGGCCATGATTGTTTCCCTGGGTACATCCATGATATACAGGAATAATGCTGCTGCGATGCCTGTATGATCCTTACCGGCCGAACAGTGAAACACTATTGCCGATGTGTCGGGCAACATCAGCAGCTTACGGAAAAATGGCCTGTATTTTTCCTTGAAAGCAGATATATCCGAATAGAAAGCAACCATTGCATCCGTACCCGAAACATGCCCTTTGGCGGATATTGCCGAGTCGGTAGAATTGCCGCTGCCGGCGGGCAACAACAGGTAATCGGCGCCCGGTAACAGTCGGTCGGGAGCAGCGGCAGCCTCATCTTCGCTGCGAAAGTCGATTACGGTATAGATTTTCCGGCGTTTCAGTTCTTCCATGTCTGCATCGGTCAATTTGCCGATTTCGTCCGCACGATAAACACGTCTCATGGTGATACGTCGATAATCGGTGGCGGTGTACCCTCCCAAATCCCTGAAATTAAAGGCGCCTTCGAGTGCAACTTCGCGTTTTTGCGGCTGTCTCTGCGCTTCAGCAGCTACCGGTAATACGGCAAGCATCAATATGAGATGAATTTTCATACAATGGATGTTCTAATGTTTTTGGGTTAATTTCGAATCTTTCATCAACAAAATCCTTTTCAAATGGTGTTGAATAAAACAAAATACCTGTTTTTAACACGACAAAGTTAAGATTTCTGTAAAAAAGTCAAAAATAAATGATAATTTTGGTTTTCATTTAAAATAAAATTAAGTAAAGTATCATGAATACTGCAGATAAAGGTCATCTGGTGCTGGTTCCTTGTGATTTCTCGCCTTTGGCATATCAAGCAATAGAACACGGCGCTTATATGTCGATGTCGATGAGTAGCCGTTTGGTGTTATTGCATGTTTCGGCGCGGGAAGCAGATATCCCGGCGATGGAGAAAAAAATGAGTTTTGTTGCCGAAGAATGTTTTGACAGGTTTGATATTCGGCCCGAAACGATGGTTCGCCAGGGTAGTCAACCGTATTCGGTTATTAAAGCTGTTGCTAAAGAGCTAAATCCTTCATTGGTGGTTCTGAAAACCGGGGGTGGGGTACATACGATCAAAATACTGTCGGGTACTTCAACACCTTTCCTTGTAATACAAGGGCCACCAAACGACGTTGCATTGAAAAACATTGCTTTCCCCATCAATTTTTTGAATCGGCATGATGAAAAATTGAGGCGGGTGATTCTTTTCAGCGAATATTATCCCGATGCCGTGATGTCCGTTATTACCCCATCGGGGAAGGGAACGGCAAAAGAAAGAAATATTTCCGGCAGTCTGGCCTTGATGGGTAAAGTGATGGAAAGTCAAGGGATCAAGACCAACTTTGTCACACACGACAAGGAGAAGAACACAGCCGAATTGATACTGGAATTGTCCAGGGGTGCGGATATGATTGTGATACAGATGGAAGCAGCCTCTTTGTTCCGTAAATTCCTGTTCGGACTGAGGGAGGAAAAACTGATTACCAACGCCGATAAGATACCGGTGCTGTGTTTTAACCGGGAAGCGGATTTCAAGGTCGTAAAATGAGGCGTATGTGCTGGAGAATTGCATACACAAGATAAATCACATAAAAGGGAGCAATTCAAAATTGATATTGTGCATCCCCGGTTCGTAGGGCGTTGCCCGGTCGTGGTCGGTAGATTATGGTAATTGTAAATAGCTCTGAAAGAGCGATATCATTAGCACAGGGCAACGCCCTGTGTCGCAGCAAACGTATTCGT
>JAISDP010000146.1 GCA_031264715.1 Bacteroidales bacterium | reverse complement strand
AAAGTAATGGAATACGACTCCAAAAACGTAGAGATGCTATTGATGTCCGATCCCGAGCTTCACGACGAATTTTCGGGACTGCGGTCGAAAAAACAACAGCAACTCCGCTTTATGTACATCCGTAAGTACAATGAACGATATCCGCTATATATACCCAAGTAAATAATGTTTTCCGGGTGGATTGCTGTTAGCGCCCACCCGACGGGAATACGGTTTCTATTTTCTGGTGGTGATGGTGACGATTCCGTTTTTGGCTTTTTCACCGTACAAAGTCACTGCTGCTTGATCTTTCAGGATATTGATCGATTCAATACTTTGAGGCGGGATATTATCTAAATCCGCACTGCTGACTTCCTTTCCATCAACAACATATAAGGGGACGTCATCGCCCATGCGCAGGTTCCGGATACTTTCCATCGTGACTGTATCGGTTGACTGTATACCCGTATCCATCCCAACGTCGATAACCTGCCGGTTCTCCACTGCGATTTCGCGGGCAGGCATCCCGGCAAAAGAGAATTGCAAACTCGCATCCGCCGGAGCGTTAAGTGAATATTTCCCGTTCATGTCCGTCGTCACGCCATTGCTCGTCCCTTTCACGACAACCGACACGCCCGGCGCAGGCTTCCTGTCGGCATGGGTTACCGTGCCGGAAACCTGTATCGTTTTGCCTTTGGTGTCGACGAGGACAACGCCGTTTTTGGCTTTTTCACCATACAGACTGCTGCCTGATCCTTTACAATTGTCATTGACCGGATGGTTTCAGGAGAGATGTTGCCGATAGTGCTCATTTCTTTACCATCAACAATATACAGAGGCGGATTTTCGCCAGAATCTTTCCATCCCTGTATCATACCGGGATGGAAAGATTTTGTAGTGATGAAGGCGACTCCATTCCTGGCTTTTTCACCATACAGCCTGATTGCTGATCGATCCTTTAAAATGGTCATTGACTGGATGTTTCCAGGAGAGATCATGTCGATGCTGCTCATTTCCCTGCCATTAACAACATATAAAGGCGGATTTTTCCTTTTTGTTGTGATGATGACGACTCCGTTCCTGGCTTTTTCACCATACACTTTAGTTGTTGCTTGATCTTTTAAAATGCTCACTGATTGGATGTTTTCAAAATGGATTTTGTCGACGCCTTTTATTTTTACTTTCTTACCATCAACAATGTATAAAGGCGGATTTTCGCCAAAATTTTTCCATCCATGTATCACGGAATTTTCTTTTTTTACGGTAATCAACGGTCTAATATCAATCAATCCGAGGTCGTCCGGAACAGTGTCTACCGTACGATCACTGCCGCCAGCGGCGTATACGGCGCCTTGCCGCTTACGGTAATCAGGGACCGTTCCGGTTTTGACCGGCTGCTGAGGACTAACGGATATTACGCCGTTTTTCGTTGTAATGATCACAGCGCCGTCCTTCGCTTTTTCGCCATATAAATCGGTGGCCTCTTTGCCGGTCAGGACAGTCATATCCCCAATCGTCCAGGGACTGATACGGATCGCGTCTTCACCGGACTGTACTTTCCCGTCGAGAACAATTAAAGGGGGGCCGGAGAAGATGCTTTCCCTGCTACAATCCGGAAATCGTGCAAGGGGGTTAACATTTTCCGGTTGTCGGGATACTGCCTATGGAGGCTCGAATCGGGACTGACAGCGCTTTTTGTTGCCGCCGGTTTCCCGTTCTCCCCGGTGTTCTCTTCTGCCGCGATACCGCTTGCAGAAACCCGGAACGGATGATCGTCAATAATATCCGCGTTGTCCGTTTCGCCGGCTTGCAGCCCGGAAATCTGGACAGTCAGCAGCGCTGCCGCCAATGCGGGTACAACCAGCAGATACTTGGCGGCCATGATACGGGGCGATTCCTTCTTGTTCATCATAATGATACGTTTTTTGAGGTGGTTGATATGAAAATGATTGACAATTTGACAGGCGCTTCCGGAAACGCGCAACAGGCTGTACTGGTAATGTTGTCGGTCGAGTCCGGTTTGAAGTACGCTGTGGTCGGTGTAATATTCGAGGTTTTGTTTGATGGCATTGCGCAACAGCCATGCTGCGGGGTTGAACCAGCACAGGCACACCAGCGCCTCGGCCAGGAGGATATCTATCGTATGCCCTTGACGGCAATGCACCTGTTCGTGCGCTACAATCTCATCCAGTTCATTTTCGGAATACAGCGAAGGATTCAGGAAAATGCAGCCTGAAAAGGAAAATGGCTGTATTTTCCTGTCGACGGCAATAATGGTCGTGTTTCCGTAGCGTTGCCGGGGATAACGCCGCCACAGGCGGGAGATACCGGCTAATTGAGCCAGTCTTTTGCTCGAAAGAAAGAATGTTACCGACAGCCAGCACCACCAGATGATACGGGCAAAGGGTATTGTGCGCGTAACGGCGGCGGGTTCGGCAGCAACAACGTATTCCGTTTGCGGTTGGAACAGGACATACCGATCTGCAATACTCATGTCCGGGACATACTGCGAAACCTCCATTGCTGCCGGGCTGCCGGACAGCCAGGCCGATATGTCGACCATCGGGAAAGCAATGGCCGACACGATGGTCGCCAGCAGGTACCAGCGGATATGCCCGTAAAAGGTATCGCGCCGGAAACACAGGAAATAAAAGCCATACAACAGTACCAGCGTCAGGTTGGCTTTCAGCAGGAAGGATAGGAATGGCGTCATTGGGTTTCCTGTTTTTCAATGATACGGATGATTTCTTTCAGTTCGTCGGCCGAAATGTGCTGTTCCCGGGCAAAGAAGGTAACCAGCTCGCTGTA
Source organism: Bacteroidales bacterium (assembly GCA_031264715.1). GTDB lineage: Bacteria > Bacteroidota > Bacteroidia > Bacteroidales > UBA4181 > JAIRLS01. The sequence goes on along the minus strand of JAISDP010000146.1, from coordinate 1,066 downwards.
GGAATCGCAGAAAAAGTCCCTGACAAAGCCCGACATGAACTGTTTCTTGTAGTCTTTCTCGCCGACCGTGGGCGCATATTCATACGTATTACCATACCGGCGGCTTTCTACGTAGCCCTTGCGTTCGAGGTTTTTCACGGTCGATGCCAGGGTTGTATACGGCGGGCGCGGTTCGGGGTAATGTTCGAGGATGTCCTTCACAAATCCTTTTCCCAAACGCCAAATAATCAACATAACTTCCTCTTCCTGCGGTGTCAAAATTTCCATATTTACAATTGTTTACGATGATGTCGCAAAATTACGAAACATTCGTAAATAAAACAAGTAAAACAAATATCTATAGAAAAATATCTTTAGAAAAATATCTAACTTTGCATTTCATACCATGATCATACATGCCGTCCAACAATAAACGCAAAATAGTCAACGACCCCGTCTACGGGTTTATCAACATACCCTTCCCGATCCTGTACGACCTGATGGAGCATCCTTATTTTCAGCGATTGCGGCGCATCAAGCAGCTCGGACTCACCAGCCTCGTATATCCGGGAGCGAACCACACACGGTTCCAACATGCGCTTGGCGCAATGCACCTGATGGAGGAAGCCATCGCTACGCTGCGTTCCAAGGGTCTCGACATCTCGGGCGAAGAAGCCGAAGCCTCCCTTGCTGCCATTCTTCTGCACGACATCGGGCACGGTCCCTATTCGCATACGCTGGAGCGGACAGTGGTGGCAGACGTGTCGCACGAAGCGCTTTCATTGCTTTTCATGCAGGAATTAAACCGCGAATTTGGCGGACGGTTGGATGCAGCCATCGCAATCTTCCGAAAGCAATACCCGAAAAAGTTTTTATGTCAGTTGGTCTCGAGCCAGTTGGACATGGACAGGCTCGATTACCTGCGCCGCGATAGCTTTTTCACAGGCGTTACCGAGGGGATCATCGGATCCGACCGCATCATCAAGATGCTCCATGTGGCAGGCGATGAGTTGGTGGTGGAAGCCAAGGGAATCTATTCCATTGAGAAATTCCTGCTGGCGCGACGGCTGATGTACTGGCAGGTATA
>JAISDP010000082.1 GCA_031264715.1 Bacteroidales bacterium | reverse complement strand
ACACCTTTTCGTACATCGAAGTGGGAACCCAGTACGCAGAGCAGCTCATCCGCGAACTGAACAGGATGGCTTACCACAACAGGACTCTCCAGGCCAGCATTGTGGAGGAGAATGTAACGGACAGCCGCCGCAACTCGCCCACACGTAACAGGCGGGGCGATTATCAGAAGGAAGATTCCCAAAAATCACGCAACGGCGGCCGGAAAAAGAATCGCCGTTGAAAGTTTCCCGCAATATTCATTCCGAGCCGTATGCATATGCAATCCATATCCTTCAAGTCTGTAGCTGCACCTGTCAGGTGGGGTATCATCGGTTGTGGCGATGTATGCGAGGTGAAAAGCGGGCCGGCTTTTTACAAGTCGGAAGGATCATCGCTGGTGGCTGTCATGCGCCGTAATGCCTCCAAAGCCGAAGACTTTGCACGCCGGCACCATGTTGCTCGCTGGTATACCGATGCCGGCCAACTCATTGCCGACCCCGAAGTAGATGCCGTATACATTGCTACGCCGCCCTCCACACATGCCGTGTATGCCATCAGCGCCATGCGTTCCGGGAAACCGGTATACGTAGAGAAACCAATGGCGGCCTCATACATTGAATGTGAAGAAATGAACCGGGTATCGGACGAAACCGGCATGTTGCTGTTCGTTGCATACTATCGCCGGAGCCTGCCTTATTTCATCAAAGTAAAAGAAATACTCGACAGCGGGGAAATCGGGGAAATCATCGGCGTAAGCATCCGGTTCCATTCTCCCGCCAATCCCCTGGATGGCGACTTGCAAAACCAGCCCTGGCGCGTACAGCCCGCAATTGCCGGCGCCGGGTATTTCTACGACATGGCCTGCCACACATTGGATATACTCGACTTTTTGCTGGGGAAAATTACCGGCGCCTGTGGACAGGCAACGAACAGGGCTGGCCTGTATGCTGCCGAGGATACCGTGGCCGCTTCCTTCCGTTTCGCTTCGGGCGCGGTTGGTTGCGGCGAATGGGCTTATGCAGCGCCGGCAGTGGCAAGTTGCGACGAAATAGAAATCACAGGATCTGCAGGCAGGGTACGGTTTGCCACATTTTCCTTTATGCCGATACTGGTTCAAACGCTTCATTCCCAAGCCGAGTATAACTTTCCGCGTCCCGAACATATTCAGCAGCCGATGGTCGAAACCGTTGTCGGCCAACTGTGCGGCCATGGAAAATCACCTTCCGACGGTATTTCGGCGGCACGTACCAATTGGGTGATGGATAAAATCCTGAACGCACAGGACACAATAAAAACAAAGGAAACGTAACTTATGTTCCCTTATGTTTGTTAAATGTTTTTTGTATTGATGAAGATAGTTATCGACGATAAAATCCCGTTCATTAAAGGCGTTCTCGAACCATACGCCGAAGTTGTCTATTTGCCTGGCGCCATGTTTACACGCGCCGACGTTTTGGATGCTGATGCGCTCATGATCCGCACCCGTACCAAATGCAATGAAGCCTTGCTGAAAGGCGCTTCCGTGAAGTTTATCGCTACCGCAACTATCGGCTATGACCATATTGATACTGCATGGTGCGAAGCCAACGGTATTGTATGGACCGGCGCTCCCGGCTGTAATTCGGGCTCGGTGCATCAATACATGGCCTCGGTATTAACTGCCCTGTCTGCACATTTTGGGTTTAAGTTCGAGGATATGACCCTGGGTGTTGTTGGCGTGGGCAATGTGGGCAGCAAGGTAGTCAGGCTGGGCGAAGCGCTGGGCATGACTGTACTGATGAACGACCCGCCGCGATCGGAAAAAGAGGGGCCGGCACAGTTTGTCCCTCTTGACGAGATTTTACGCATGAGCGACATCATCACCCTGCATGTCCCGCTGAACCTGTCGGGTTCTCATCGTACCCGCCACCTGTTCGACCAGGCAACATTTAAATGTTTGCAGCGCCGGACGATACTGATCAACAGTTCGCGCGGCGAGGTAGTGGATCATATCGCCCTGAAAAACGCCTTGAAGCATAGGGATATAAGTGCGGCAGTCCTCGATGTTTGGGAAAACGAGCCGAACATCGACCTTGAGTTATTACCTTTACTGGACATAGCCACGCCACACATTGCCGGATACTCGGCCGACGGCAAGACCAACGGTACCGCCATGAGCGTACAGGCGCTGAGCCGGTTTTTCGGATTGCCGCTTACCGGCTGGCAACCTTCCGGAGCGCCCAAGCCTGTACAGCCTCTTCGATTCGACCTCGACTGTAAGGGGAAAAACATGCAGCAATGCCTTTGCGAGGCCATCCGGCACACTTACTCCGTCGATGACGACGATGGCCTCCTGCGCGCCTCGCCTGCAACATTCGAAAAGCAGCGTGGAGATTATCCCGTCCGCCGCGAATTTGAGGCCTTCACGATCACCGTAAAAAACGGAATTCCCGGTATTGAAGGACGGTTGCAGACACTGGGATTCAATCTGATTCATGAAAATTAAATAATGACGGATAAACCCTGCGGAGATTGGTCGGCGACCATACGTGTGATACGCGACCTGACAGGCCTAACAGGGTCAATTCTTTAAAAAAAACCTCCCTAAAACAAATAAATTTTGATTTTGTTCAAAAAAGCATCTATATTTGCCCCCGGTTTTTAAATCAAAAAACATATAGGCAGTATATAGGGCAATTCAGAATTCAAAATTTTTAATTTTAAACCCATGTCGAAATCTTTCGCAAATTTGTTGCAGGCAATACCCGGCGTGTCCGGCGTAACGTTCGGTAAATCACCGAATGGCACGATATTTGCAGAGAGAGAGAGAGAGAGAGAGAGAGAGAGAGAGAGAGAGACTTACAGTACATCTCTAATAATATGCGCGCGCGCGAAGTTTAGCAAATATTTTTCAAATATATTATACAGCCGCTGTATCGTATCATACGATATAGCGGCTTTTTATTTTTATACATCTCATATTAATATTTATTTTTAAAACTTTAGAATCATGGCAAAGCAGAAAGGAAATGTGGTAACCCACGGATTGAGCGGAAAGATCGGCGATTTGCTGGTATTTCGTCAAAAGGACGGTCAGACGATCGTTTCGAAAATCCCACAACAGCCGAAAACGACTTCGGAAAAACAGATGGAGCAGCGCAGGCGTTTTCAGCAGGCAACCATTTATGCAAAAATTGCGACCGGAACGGACGGAACTAAGGAGCTTTATACCGAAAAGGCAAAAAAACAGTCCGGCAAAACCGCATATCACGTGGCGATAG
>JAISDP010000081.1 GCA_031264715.1 Bacteroidales bacterium | reverse complement strand
TCATCCAGCTGGTGTTTAGCGCGATACAGTTCCGCCTGTAGCGTGTTGAGCGCATCGGCATATTTTTCATCGCTTGCTTGACGCAAAAGTTCCGTTTCGCGCTGTAGAGCCTTGTATTTTCCGCGAAATATCGGGATACTGACGGATAACATCGGCATGATCATGTCCTTGCCGTTCATCGACGACATGTTGCCGACTGTCTGTGACGCGCCGTGTTCCGCACTGTTGTCCATCGCCGCTGTCGAAGTCGGGGTTTTGCCTATCAGCATGTATTGCAGCCCGATACCGAACATCGGATAACTCATTTTCCTGTCCATTTCGGCCTTTGCTCCGTATGCAAGAGACTCCTCGCCAATCATGCCCAGCATCGGATTTTGCTGCATCATCAGACTCATTGCCGTTTCTTCGTCAAAAGAAAACGGTATCTGGTTAATCGAGTCGGGAACAGTGATTTCGGTTTCTGCCGGACGGTTTAAAAAGATGTTGAAACGTATTTTTTCGGCGCGTATCTCCGACAGAATACTCTCCATGCCGCTTTCGAGTTCCAGGATTTCAAGTTGAATACGAAGCGCTTCCGACATTCCGGAAGATGTCTCTCCCATCGACATTCCCATTTGTCCCGAAGATGAGTTTGACGCCTCTCCCGCCGACTGCTTACTTCCCATATTCATCCCGCCGGACATGCTGGAACTGGTTCCCGCATCTGATGAAACCGATGCCGGCGAATTTCCTGTACGCTGTGAAATCGCTGCCAACGAAGAATTTACAGGCGATTTAAACTTCTGTAGCGCCAGAGATTCCAACTGTGTTAAAAGCGCTGCATTTTCCCTGCTGTTTTTCAGTTTCTGCTGCAAACTGCAAAGCGCGTACCACTGGGTATAAACTTCCAGAAAGAGATTGTCCCGTATTTCGCGAAACTGTTCAAAAGCCATTTTCGCCATGTGCTGCGCTTCCGTGCGGGCAGCTTTTCTCGTCCCGAACCACGGAAACATCTGCATCAGTTGAAACTGTCCGATCTGGCGTCCGCCAAGAATTTCCATCGGCTGGAGGAAGAAACCCATTTCCAGTTGCGGATCCTGATAAGCTCCAGCTTGCGGAATTTTCTGTAATGCAGCCTGATATGCCAGAAAACCGGCTTTAACGCCTGGATTGTTTTGCGCTGCCATTTGCAGATAGCGGTTCAGGGAATCGTTTTGAGCTGCCGCAACGGAAAAGGAACCTAAGACAGCAATTAATATCATGATAAACTGTTTCATAACCAATTTATTTTAGACTTTTATTGCATTAATCATTACAAATGGAATACTGAGTTTCAGCCCTCCGAACTGTTTTGCCTGTCCGTTCATCCGCGATTCGACAAGACTGAATATTTCTTCTGCTTTATCTTTGGAAATCAGCTTTATCCACGATTCCATAAATGCAAGCCGGATGAAATAATGTTTGAACATGGCTGTTGCATTGGCGAATTTGTAATTAAACTGCCCGTATTTTTTCATCATATTTTAATTTTAATCGTGTTTATAATCTGCCAAATGTATGTAAAAAATATACGATTTGGCAAGTTATAATGATATATAACCTGCCAAATATATGTAAAAAACATGAGATTTGGCAAGTTATAATACATATACTTTTTATGTAAATAATTATATATCATCATAATATATTTATTGTTCCCAAAACAAATCATTCATTTTTACTTCCGATTGTATCAATCCATAATAGTCGTTCTGTTTTACGCCATAAGTTGTAATTAGCGTAAGATGAACGGCTTTACGGGTTTTCGTTTCCTGTAAAAACGAATCCCGTTTGTTACACATATTTTGGTGATATTTCCGGTCAACAGCAAATTCTTCCTTGATATATTTCATCTCGCAAAGATTGATAACATTATCGTTACGGTCTATGATCAGGTCAATTTGCGCGCCGGGCGAGGTGTTACGACTGCGCCACGAAGCGGTATGCGTCGTTACGCCGGAAATGCCAAGCTTGTGTTTGATTTGTTCTTCGTGTACCAGACAGACCAGTTCAAAGGCATAGCCGCTCCATGCACGGTGCCGTGCATTGTCGATCATGCTTGTCCAGAAATGCTTGTTTGCCGTACCCGGACGAATAAAGTGAAGATAGAACAAAGTATATGGATCAACCAATTGAAAAACAGGATATTTACTCTTTTTTTCAAACGATTGGTATTTGCGTATAAAACCGCATTGTTCCAACTCTTCAAGTACATGACTCAGTCCGCCGCCTTGCAGTTTACTTGCCCTTATAATTTCTTCACGCGTCATGCCTTTGGCTCTTTTCCCCAATGTATTTACTACCTTAATATGTTTCTCGGAATGGTTGAATAATGAGGCATAAAGGATTGAAAATTCGTCTTTTAATGTGCAGTTTTTTGAAAAACAGAGTTTGTCGACATTTTGTGGAAGACTTAATCCCTTTTCTATCATATCCAAATAGAACGGAACACCTCCGAAAATCATATAATTTTCAACAATTGTTCGCCTGTCCATTACAATTTTTTTGTGCTGGAAAAATTTTTCACACTCGCCTAAGGTAAATGGAGCTATCAACATACGGCGAGTAACGCGATTGTGTAATCCTCCGTGGTTCTTAATCAGCTTGTTAATCATCCATGAAGTAGCCGAACCGCATACAATCAGTAAAATATCCGGACGCGACGATGCCCAGCTATTCCAGAAATATTCCAGCGCTGTAATGAATCCTGCACGTGGAGTATCAAACCACGGTAATTCGTCAATGAAGATAACTTTTTTCCCCTTTTTTCTTGAATGTTCCAGTAAATGAATAAGTTGTCTAAACATATCCAACCATGACTTTTCCTGTGAATAAGGCATTCCTCCATAGTGGTTCAGCGCGGCATTGAAATTTTTCACCTGTTCTTTTTTTCCTGCGTTTGCTAAACCGGTGACATAAAATGCAAACGAAAGTTTGAAAAATTCTTTTATCAGAAATGTTTTCCCTACTCTGCGACGTCCATATACGGCTACAAATTCCGGCTTGTCTGATTTAACATATTGTTGCAGCGCTGTTTGTTCAAAATCTCTTCCTATTATTTTCATACACTTTTTCTTTATAAACTGCCACAAAGGTATAAAAAATATATGATTTGGCAGATTATAATTACATATAACCTGCCAAATGTATCTAAAAAAAATACGATTTGGCAAATTATAATTACATATAATCTGCCAAATGTATGTAAAAAATATATGATTTGGCAAGTTATAATGATATATAATCTGCCAAATGTATCTAAAAAACATACGATTTGGCAAGTTATAATACGTATATTTGTTGTATAAATAGTTATATATCATAATATTCCCGTTTTTCCTTTTTCAATATGCTTTCTCTCCACCAGCATTGTAACACCGGGACAATAAACATTGTCATGCTCTGAATCAACATGCCGCCGAATGTGGGAATCGCCATGGGGATCATGATATCGGAACCTTTGCCGGTAGATGTAAGTACGGGCAAAAGCGCTATCAGGGTAATTGCGGTTGTCATGGCGGCAGGACGTACTCTTTTCAGTCCCGCATAAACGACTGCCTCGCGTATATCGTCCTTTGTGAGCGGATTTCTTTCGATAAACGTATCATGTATATATGTTCCCATTAACACTCCGTCGTCGGTGGCAATTCCAAAAAGGGCAATAAAACCGACCCAGACCGCAATACTCAGGTTTACCGGATGTATCCGGAACAGGTCGCGCAGATTTTCTTCCCCGACCGAAAAATTCAAAAACCACGGTTGAGCATAGAGCCACAGCAGGATAAAGCCTCCGGCAAATGCAACAAAAACGCCCGAAAAATGAATCAGGGAAGCAGTTACCGAACGAAACCTGAAATAAAGAACCAGCAGAATCGACAGCAAACTCAGCGGAACGACTGTCAGCAGGCGATTCGAAGCCCGCTGCTGCTGCTCGTAATTTCCCGCAAACTTATACGACACTCCCGCAGGCAATTGAAGTTCGCCCGACTGTATCTTTTCTTTCAATATCATGTCCGTTTCCCTAACCACATCAACTTCCGCCGTTGCTGCCGTCCTGTCGAATATTACGTAGCCGACAAGGAAAGTATTTTCGCTCTGAATCATTTGGGCGCCGCGGGAATATTCGATATCAACGACGTCGCCGAGAGGGATTTGCGCCCCTGTCGCAGTCGGGATTATTAGACGGGAAAGGGCTTCGGGACTGTCGCGCAGTTCACGCGGATAACGCAGGCGTACGGCAAACCGTTCGCGTCCTTCCACAGTGCCGGTGAGCGGCATACCGCCCACGGCGACGCTTATTGTCTCCTGCAAATCCGCCACGGTAATCCCGTAACGCGACATGCTGCGCCGGTTCAGTTTGATTTCGATGTACGGAGCGCCGACAGCACGGTCGTAAAACACTGTCGAAGGCAGAATTGAAGGCATATCCTTCAAAGCCGATTCGAAAGCCTTGCCGGCGCGTTCGATGCTTTCCAGATCGGGACCGTAGATTTTCATCCCCATGGGCGCCCTCATTCCCGTTGAAAGCATGACCAGGCGGGCTTCAATGGGCTGCAGTTTGGGTGCGGAAGTCAGCCCCGGAAGATGCGTCGCGTTCACGATTTCCTGCCAGATGTCGTCGGCGTTTTTGATATGCGATCTCCACTGTCTGAAATATTTGCCGCGCCTGTCGGGAATCAGGCTGTCGGCGGAAATTACCCGTCCGTCATTTGTCGTCCGTATTTCGCCTTTTTCCGTATTTATCAGAAATTCGCCTTTTCCGTTTACCTTAAAGCGTTTGCGGCGACCGTTCCTGTCCAGCAGATATTCGGCGCGGTAGTTCACTGTATTCTCGAACATTTGTACCGGCGCCGGATCAAGCGCCGAATTGACGCGTCCCCATTTGCCCACAGCCGTTTCTATTTCGGGAATAGCCGAGATGCGTTTATCCAGAACGCCAATCAGTTGCAGATTCTGTTCGATACCCGTGTGCGGCATACTCGTTGGCATCAGTAAAAAGGAGCCTTCGTTGAGACTTGGCATAAATTCCTTGCCCATACTGCGCCATATCATCATGCCGGCAAACAGTGTCAGCAGGGGAATCAGCATGAATTTCCAGCGGTTGGCGAGACACCAGCGAAGAATGCGTTCGTAGAAAATAACCAGCAGCCACAGTATCGCGAGAATAAATCCCGTAACGGCAATCACGAATATAAAATTGAGCGAAAACCCTGCTTTCGTACCCATGGGCAGCCATTCCGAAGTCAAAATATACAGCACAAATGTGAGGACAACAGCGGTTATTCCCCATTTGGAAATGAATCTCCTCGGTCCTTTCGGATGTTTTTCCCTTTCGGGATGTTTCAACGGAAGTTTCACTCTGAATTTCAGTATGTAATACGCAACTGTCGGCAACAGCACAAAACCGGCAACGAACGCCGATATGAGTGCAAATGTTTTGGTATAAGCTAACGGGCCAAACAGTTTCCCTTCCTGCGCCTGCATGGTAAACACCGGCAGAAAGCTGATTACGGTTGTCAGCATACCGGTTATCAGCGCTCCGGCAACTTCTTTAACCCGTTTATATACAAGTTTCACCGTTATTTTATCGCTTTCCGTATTTCGGATAATATTTTCCACAATAACCACTCCCACATCGACCATAACGCCTATGGCAATGGCAATTCCGGAAAGGGCAACGATATTGGCGTCGATACCGGTATATTTCATGATAATAAAGGTCATAAGCACGGCAACCGGTAAAATACTCGATATGACGATGGAGGCCCGAAGGTTGAATACCAGCACGATAATTACAATAATGCAAATCAGTATTTCATGTGTCAGCGCCGTTTCGAGGGTGCCGACGGTTTCCCTGATGAGGCCCGTGCGGTCATAGAACGGAACAACAGTTACTTTGGAGACGGTCCCGTCGGCAAGAACTTTCTGGGGCATAGCCGTTTCCATCTCCGTGATCTTGCTTTTCACGTTGTCGATTACCTGCATCGGATTCGAACCGTAACGCGCTACTACCACGCCGCCAACCGCCTCAACTCCTTCCTTGTCCAGACCTCCGCGACGGGTCGCCGGTCCAAAGTTTACAAATGCAACGTCTTTTATCCTGACGGGAACTCCGTTACGCACAGTTACCACCGATTCTTCCAGGTCGGATATATTCTGTATATATCCCAGTCCGCGAACGAGATACTCGGCCCTGTTCATTTCTATTGTTTCCGCGCCAATATCAAGATTGCTTTTCTGCACGGCGCTCATGATGTCCATGATCGAAACGTTGCAGGCACGCATGGCATCCGGATTGATTTCTACCTGGTACTCTTTGACAAATCCTCCGACAGACGCGACTTCTGCAACTCCTTCGGCTGTTGACAACGAATATTTTACATAGAAATCCTGCAAAGTCCGCAGTTCGTCGGGATTCCAGCTTCCTGCGGGTTCTCCGGTTTCGGGATTCCGTCCTTCGAGGGTGTACCAGTATATTTGCCCAAGAGCCGTCGCGTCGGGGCCTAAGGCAGGCTGTACTCCTTCCGGCAATGTCCCGGCAGGCAGTGAATTGAGCTTTTCCAAGATACGCGACCGGCTCCAGTAAAACTCAATATCGTCATCAAAAATGATGTATATGAACGACATCCCGAACATTGAGGTGCTGCGGATGGTCTTCACTCCCGAAATGCCGAGCAGGGATGTTGTAAGCGGATAGGTAATCTGCTCCTGAATGTCTTTTGGAGAACGCCCCATCCATTCCGTGGCAACAATCTGCTGGTTTTCACCGATGTCGGGAATGGCATCCACCGATACCGGGTCGCGGGGCAATATCCCGGCGTGCCAGTCAAACGGCGATACCAATATTCCCCATACAACAGTGATGAGAAGCAATAAGATGACAAGCAGTCGATTGTTTAAAAAATACTTTATAATTTTATGAAGCATGTTTTTGAATTTTATGCCTTATATTATATATGTATACATTGCATGTAAATATGCAGACATACCATACCGCGTGATTTACACGCGGATAAATATCGGGCAGCCCGTGACTGCCGGCTAAAATTCAAATTAGTAGAATACAGTTCAAAGCAAGCAAATCCGTATTGTATCGGGCAAATTTTCCGGGCGGGAAAATGTTTTGTAAAACCGAAACACTGTCCGGATCGCTTATTTTCAATGGATTGTTGTGTATGAAAAACAGATGTAATGTTTGCTGAACAGCTCCGGAGACATAGCCGGACAAATCGAAGTTGTCGGTCTCAATATCAATTAAATAATTGGCGCAGCAGGATTTGCCGATCTGTGGCATATCCGGTGAATTGTGCCCGTTATTATTGCTTTCTGTTTTGTTTGTATCCCCGCTTTTACCTCCGCAGCAGCAAGCCTTATTTTCGTCTGCAAGGGTTACGGACTGCAAAATTCCTCCGCAATAATGCCATGCCCATGTCGTGTGAGTGGACGACAAGGCTATGATTATTAATAAAAAAGCAGATATTACCCGTTTCATTTTTGAGGAATCTTACGGCTGCGAAGGTAATTATTTTTTTAATTCACAGGTCATAGATTAGAAAAATCACGATAACCGATAATTTATTGTCCGGTTTATCCTCCGCCCTGTGAGGCGATTTTTACCGGAGGCGCGTCCGGCGTAATACCTTCCGTCTTCATTTTTCTGCGGTACAGCTTGCCTTGCGACAATACATAAAGCATATCTTTTTCTGCCCCCGCGAATGCAAGTGCGTCTATTTTTCCCGACGGTAAAGTCAGAATAGCCCTGACCCGTCCGTTCTGGTCGCAAACCTGTACACCCAGGGGAGTTGCCGCATAAAGATTACCATTAAGATCGAACATCATGTTGCCCTTGACTTCGAAATCACGGTTATCCGTGTTATGTAGCCAGTACCAGCGTTGCCGGTTACTGATTGCCGCATCCTGCTCGACGGTATAATTGTATAGCCAGTGTGAATTTTCCTCGCTTGTGATCAGCATCCTGTGGTCGGGGGAAATCATCATTTGTATCCCGCCCTGTGTTGTTTCGTCGACGAGCGATTTCCCGCCCTTTCCGTTGAGCAGCCATATCTCCCGTTCTGTTCCGGCAGCGCGCCGGGCCAGGTAGATTCCTTTTGCGGTAACGAGCAATCCCTCTGCACCGGGATAATTGCCGGAAAGCGTCTGTTTTTTGCCATCCGCATATACGTTGATTTTCCCTTTGCCGCCAATGCTGTAAAGCTTCTTTTCCGCACACGCCATCAGCTTTTCTCCTGTCGGCAGTTGCATTAACCGATCCCACCGGCCCCGGTCGTTCATGCCGTATACCGTACCGGAACTGTCGGCAAAAAACAGTTCCCCGCGACTGTTGGAATACAGGTTTCCTTGCGGGATGGAAGGAATCGGCGCCTCCTCCCAGCGGTGTTCCGGGTCAAGTATCTGTACCAGCATATCGTTTTTTGACGGGCCGGACTGTACTTTCGCCGGCCATCCTTTCCACAGCCAGCGCATGACATCGGGAAAGATTTCGTGTGCATGATTTCCGTCGTGTCCACCCGTCCCCCATGCATGTGTCATCTCGTAGCCGGCAAAACTTAACGCCGACTGCATGTTCAGGTTGGCATCGAACCAGCTTCCGAACAGCGGATTCCATGTGTCTTTTTCCCCGTCCTGCAGGAAAATGCGCAGCGGTTTGGGTTCCGTTTTGCGGATCAGCGCCGGATATTCGTTGCCTCCGCGCATGGGGACGTACGTGCCGATAGCGCTGAACACCCTGCTCCATACATCCGGCCTGTTCCATGCGGCTGTGAAAGCGCATATCGCACCGCTGCTGTTACCGGCAATAGCCCTGTCGTTCGGGTCGCCGGAGAACCGTACCGGCCTGCCATCCGCAGTCTGCTGCTTTTCCGCATCAGGCAGGAGTTCTTCTATAAGGAAGCGGGCAAAGGTGTCGTCGGTTTTGTCAAACTCATTACTTCGGTTATAGCGTATCACTTCATTATTAGAATCATACACCGTTCCCGATTGAACAAAAACGCCTATGGTAACCGGCATTTCGCCGGATTCAATCAGATTGTCGAAAACAGTGGGAGCATCGAAGGATATCCCGTCCATGCCTGTATACAGACATGCCGGCTTGTCGGGAGCATATGCCGCCGGGACATATACCCAATATTTGCGTTTTGTCCCCGGATATATTTTGGAATCCGCAAATTCCCTTTCAAACACTTCTCCCTTTCGATCTTCGACCGGCTGTTTCCTTGCAGGATCGAAAGGGAATCTTGCATTGGGTATGTCCTGGGCATACAAGGTGAAACTACCGAAAACGATTAACAATGTAAAAATGTTTTTCATCATGCCTGTTTTAATATTCCGGCGCAAAGTTAATTATAATTCATCATTCAAAATTCAAAATTGTTACACACTTGCACATTACTTTAATTTGTATTTACTTTGTGACTTCTTAAAATCAAGTCAATAAAATATCTTCAGTGGTATGAAGTCATCAGAAAAGTCATCCTCTCCAAAAGCAAAAGTTCGCTTATTTATTCCGGCAACATTCATCATACTTGTTTCTACATCATTACTGTATTCCTTCTGCAAGCAGCGTCCCGGAAAGAACGACGTGATCCTGCAAATGGTAATACAGCTGGCGGAGAGAGATCATTTCAGCCCGCCGAAAATTAATGATCAATTTTCCGAAAAAGTTTTCAGTGCATATCTGAAAAAACTGGATCCATACAAATGGTTTCTTACCAGGGAGGATGTACAGCAAATGGAAGCATACAAACTGCAGATCGACGACCAGATACACAATAACACGTACCAGTTATACGAGCTTGCAGGCAGGCTGATGGATAAAAGGATTCCCGAAGTGCAGGAATATTACAGGGAAATATTATCGCAGCCATTCGATTTTACCACCAGCGAGACATGGGAAGCCGACCAGGACAAGCGCGACTGGCCTGCCAACAGCGCCGAACTGAAGGAGAACTGGCGGAAGGAACTGAAATGGCGGATACTTACCAAACTGGCAAACGGCCTGGAAGCGCAGGAAAAAGAAACCGACCAGTCGAAGATCAAATCGCCGGATACGTTGGAATTTCAGGCCCGTAAAAGGGAATTGAAATCACTCAATGATATTTTTCTGAATAACCTGCCGCAACAAAAGTCCGAAGGGAAATTTTCGCTGTACATAAACGCGATTATGGCGGTATCCGACCCGCACACCATGTATAACACGCCTTTCGCCAAGGAGGATTTCGATATGCGCATGTCGGGACAGTTTGAAGGGATCGGGGCGAAACTGCAAGCGTCCGACGGTTACGCCAAAGTAGTGATGCTGATACCCGGAAGCCCTTCGTGGATACAGGGCGAAATGAAAGTAAACGACCTCATCACCAGGGTGAAGCAGGAGAATGAAGCGGAGTCCGTGGATATTTTCGGCATGGGCCTGGACGATGCCGTGAAGTTGATACGCGGGAAAAAAGGCACCAGGGTAACGCTTACCGTAAAGCGTGGCGACGGCTCCACACATGAGATTACCATTACGCGCGATGTGGTGATCGACGAGGAGACATACGCTAAGTCGGCCGTACTCACCGACTCCGTTACCGGTATCAAGGCAGGCTATATCGATCTGCCGAGTTTTTATGTGGATTTTAAAAAATCGGCTACCGGCAGGGCTTCGTCCGACGATATTGCCAAAGAGATTGAGAAGCTGAAAAAGGAGGGCGTACAGGGGATTATACTCGACCTGCGTTCCAACCTTGGCGGCTCGTTGCCCGATGCGATCAAAATAGGAGGTCTGTTCATCAATACCGGGCCTGTCGTGCAGGTAAAATCCAACATCGGAATGCCGCGCGTATATTCCGATGAAGACCCTTCGGTGCAATACGACGGGCCTTTCGTGATACTGGTAAGTTCCATCAGCGCTTCGGCGTCGGAGATTGTGGCCGCCGCCATGCAGGATTACCAGCGGGCTGTGATCATTGGCGCGCCGCAAACCTTCGGCAAGGGAACGGTACAGATAGTAGCCGAACTTGATGCATACCTGCCCAACGAGATGAACAGTTTGCGGCCGATGGGGTCGCTGCTCCTGACCATACAAAAGTTTTACCGCATCAATGGAGGATCGACCCAGATGAAAGGCGTGGCTTCCGACATTGTACTCCCCGACGTGTACAGCGAAATGAAGATCGGCGAACGCTTCGAGGATAATTGCCTGCCCTGGACAACCGTATCGCCGGCAAAGTACCAGGTATGGGAAAAGCCTGTACCGGTGACTGCCTTACAGAAAAAGAGCAGGGCACGTACCGCAAAAAGCGAGAATTTCAAACTTTTGAACGAACAGATGACCCTTGTGAAACAACAGCGTGACAAAACCCGATTAACATTGAACCTGAAGACCTACCAGCAGGAAGAAGAAAAACGCAAAAGCGAAAACAAACGCTTTGAGGAGTTCAGCAAGCAATCAACCGTACTGACCATTGCCGCCCCCCGTGCCGATATTGCCGAAATGGAAGGAGATACGGCGAAGATTACCCGTTCCGTCAAGTGGCTCAAAGACCTGAATAAAGATATTTATCTCGAAGAAGCAGTGAAAGTAATTGGGGATATGAAGTAAATGACCTGTCAGGGGCGGCAGGCCTGACAGAGTCAAAACCGCATTATCCGCTTCCTGTTCGCCCCCCGTTGAGTGGCAATGGCGGGCAAAATATCCATGCTCATGCACGCTTTATTATTTACAGCGCCTTCCCGGGATGGTTTCTTTTTTGTGAACTTATAAAAAAAATAAAATCCCATGCAGCGTTTTGGTATCCGATGCATCTATAATAGTAGAAAGAAATGAATGGAAGAAAGGCAACTGATTGAAGGATGTGTACGTGGCGAATCGTGGGCTCAAAAAACAATTTATGAGTTGCATGCGCCGGCAATGATGAGCGTCTGTCAGCGGTACGTTTGTAACCGTGAAACGGCGCGCGATTTGCTGCACGACGGGTTTGTCAAACTGTTCACGAGGATTCACACCTATTCCGGCGCGGGATCGTTCAACGGCTGGATGAGGAGGATTTTTGTGACAACGGCTCTCGAACACCTTCGCCGCAACGATGTCTTGCGCAACAGTGTCGATATCGGAGAATCCGATTACCCTGCAGCAGAGCCCGACGTTTCACTTTTCGAGCATCTCTCGTCCAACGACCTGCTTGCCTGTATTGCCAGCCTTCCCGACGGGTACCGAACCATTTTCAACATGCATGCCATCGAGGGATACTCGCATGTGGAAATAGCCAGGGAACTCGATATCAGCGAAAGCACATCGCGGTCACAATATGCCAGGGCGCGGCAGTTGTTGCAAAAAACAGTGATGGATAAAGTAGAGAAGTTAGCAGTAGGTAGTTAGTTGTTATACATGGTTATACGATGGTTATACATTGGTTGTTCGGTAATCTTTTTGAATTTGCAGGGAATCAGGCGGATTGCACCTGTTGCCGGGAAAAATGCCGGAGGCCGGGCTTTAATTATTTATCAGATGTCGGATCATATAAATCATAGCGAATACGATGCCATAGGCGAATTGTTCCGCCGGAAGCTGGAAAACCACCGGATGCCGGTCGACGACAGCGATTGGGATGAAATCGAGCGGCGCATGGGCAAACGGAAGAGGAACAAAGTCGCGATATGGTTGAGCGTCGGGGTTATGGCTGCCGCAGCGTCTATTGCTGCCCTGGTTATTTTCAGCGGCCCGGCAGCCGACGAAATTCCTGTGATGACTCTTTCGCAACAAACGATCCCTGAAGAACCGGCAACAACCCTTGAAACCCTGTCTGTCCCGGCATCAGACGAGGTAGATGCGCCACCGGTTGATGTTCCCAAACCTGCAGACAAACCCGCTCCAAATAAAACGCCCGCAACCCTTCCCGGCACAGACAGGACAAGCAATGAAGCCGGATTTACCGACTTTCCGGGATCAGGCGAACCGGGAGATCGTGTATCCGCTACCGTCGACCGGGACGGCTTACCGGTTGCCGCAGCAGAAGCCGGCCGGGAACAGCCGGGAGAAGATGAGCCTGTTGTTGCCCAGGCCGAAAAGGAGATACCCAGGCTGGATATTTCGCTGGTTGAAGATAAGCCTGATGAAGAAACCGATACGAAAAAAAAGAAAAAATGGTTGCTGGCCGTGGCATTTGGAACGGGCGGGTATACCGATGGCTTGAGTGATACGGAGGATGCTTATTATGCTTCGATGGACGCCCCGGAATGGGACGGTTTGGGGAGCGGTAACCAATACGCAACCGATTTATCCGGCAGCATCAGGTCATTCAGTAACATGGCCAGGGATGATTTTTCCAGTATCAGTCATCACACGCCGCTGTCCTTTGGACTTACAGTGCGCAAAAGCCTGGGGAAACACGCCGGCATAGAAAGCGGACTGGTATATACGTACCTGTCGTCGCGGTTCAAATGGGACGATTATGATGTGTACCAGAGCCTGCATTACACAGGCATCCCGGTGAACATCGTGGTGTACCTGTGGCAAGCCAAACCAAACTGGCGAATTTACCTCTCCGGCGGGTTCACGGTCGAAAAAGGACTGCGCGCCGTATACAGGCAGGAAAGGCGGTTGGGAAACGAAATACGGACTACTTCCGTGAGAACTTCCATCGATGGCTTGCAATGGTCGCTGAATGGCGGTTTGGGAATCAATTATCGATTCGGCAGTGGCCTCGGTA
Source organism: Bacteroidales bacterium (assembly GCA_031264715.1). Classification (GTDB taxonomy): domain Bacteria; phylum Bacteroidota; class Bacteroidia; order Bacteroidales; family UBA4181; genus JAIRLS01. Next base: position 3,625 of record JAISDP010000081.1, on the reverse strand, counting down.
TTTATTTTGAACCGAGGGCAGGCTATGCTTTCGATTGCGGCCAGCCCATCAACATGCGCACCGAATGGCCGATTTTTGTCGGAATCAACATGGGGTTGAATTATGAATTATGAATTTTACTCCCGATACCATCACCTGTATGTAATATGCAAAAATCAACAATCACTATAAATATTCATTAATAAAATCGATCAAAATGAAAAAGTTATTATTCGTACTGTATGCCGGCATCGTTGCATTGTCCGGCTGTAGTGACACGGTTACCGAAACGGTGACTTACATGATCAACGAGCCGGTTTTCATGTCGGCGAATGAATTTCGCGAATCGGTGAACGTAACCGACAAAGCCGAAACCATCAGCGATTACGGGAAGATATGTTTCTACGAAGGATACATTTATATTTCCGCAACCGGGAAGGGCATCCACATCATCAACAACAGCGACCCGTCGAATCCGCAGAATGTCGGGTTTATCGAACTGATGGGCAATGCCGACCTGGCGATCCGCAACGGCAAACTCTATGCCGACTCGTACATCGACCTGGTGTGGTTCGACATCAGCAACCCGGCCAGTCCGAATCCGGAAGGACGCCTGGAAGAAGTATTTCCTATGGCCTTGCCGGTTTCTGATAATGGTTATGGCTATGATTACAACTTATGCTATAACACTGACGGAAGCAGTAAAGGCGTGGTTGTGGGCTGGAAAGTAAAGGAACGTACCGAAACCTATACGTACGAAACCGGAGGCTGGAGAAACAACAAATATGACACGCAATACGCGGCCTCTGCCGAAGGCGCGTCGGGCAGCAGCGGCAGCACGGGAGTCAACGGCTCCATGTCGCGGTTTGCGCTGTACCGGGATTATTTGTATTCGGTGATCAACAACTACATGCATATTATCGACCTGAGCGGCAGCGAACCCAGGAAAGCAGCAGAGAATGTGTATATCGGCGGAGATGTGGAAACTATCTTCAGCTACAAAGACAACATGTTCATGGGAACGCCCACAGGGATGATGATCTATTCGGTAGCCGATCCCCTGAAGCCGCAATATGTAAGGGCTGTGTGGCATGTTTTCGGTTGCGATCCGGTGGTTGTGGAAAATGACATTGCATACGTTACGATACACTCTGGCAATGCTTGCGGGCAAACCAACAACGACCTGATCATATACGATGTGAGCGACGTAACCAATCCGCGTCATATAGTTACCTATGCTATGACCAATCCCAAAGGACTGGGTGTCGACAACGGCGTCCTGTTCCTTTGCGACGACGGCCTGAAAATATTCGACGCCGGCAATCCGCAAACCCTCATGGCCAACCGACTGGCGCATTACTCGGGCATGGACGGGTTCGACGTTATCCCGTTTGACAATGTGCTGATGATGATTGCCGACGATGGCCTGTACCAGTACGATTATACGGATCGGAACAAAATCCGCCAATTGAGCAGATTGCCGATCGTAAAGAAATAGCGCCCCGCAGGGCCCGCAGGGATGAAATATTGGTAGAAAACAAAGTCCCGTCAGGGACGGCATATTGGTAGACCCGTCAGGGCATTCATATCAATTAGGAGATTCATCATGTGAAACCCCATACGGGGTTTTGATCCGGCAGCGGCGCTCGTTTTTCTATTGATATGCTTTCCCTGACGGGAAAGATATAGCCCGCGCACATCCCTGGCGGGATTTCCACCGGATGTTGTATCGTTGCCCGTCAGGGCATTCATATCAATAGAATCGATACGGAAAACATCAACAAATCTCCGTAGGAGATTCATCATATGAAACCTCCTACGGAGTTTTATTATTGACCTGACAGGGTCAAAACCGCAATTGAACTAAGGAAAAAACACCACGCGGAAGCCGACGTCGTAGGAGCGGTTGGTGGGGCTGAAAAAGAAGCGCTGGCCGGTGATTTTCACCGTCAGGCCGTCGAGCGATTCCGTGACGCCGGCGCCGACCTCAATGCTAAACGCCAGCTTGACTAATTTGTGACTGAACTGCAGATCGACCGGAGCGGCGCTTTTATTGTAACTGCCGGTCGTTTTTGGGGCGTTGTCTGCGTCTTCAACGATGTTATCGGTCTCAAGCGTACTCGATGCGCCGATCATGCAGATGCCGACGGGGGTCGTCCGGCGCCCAGCTGTTGTCGGTGATGCGGGTGCGTATGTCCGCCGTGTTGGCGGAAGAGCGTACTTCCACCGGATCGCCGCCGGTTACGGGTTCTGCTGCACGAAGCCATCGCGATGGCTGTCATGACAACGGCCGGAATCAATGTCGGCCTTACGAACGGAATCAATTTAAATGTGTTCATCTTTGTTTTAATTGTTTTTTTTACCGAAAATTATTGTTTACGAACGAAATAATTCAAAATTCAAAATTCAAAATTATTTTTCACGGTATGATCGCGTTGTATATCTCGCCCCACGGGCCTTTTTCGCCGCGGGTGTTTTCCCAGCGGAGGGCGAAATAGACGGTTTTGCCGCGCTGGTCGTTTTCAAACACGAGGGTAAACGGCGAGTTGGTGTCCACGCTGGAGTGAATCAGCCCGTCCCATCGCGTGACGGGCGTGTCGCTCAGTACCCAGGCAATTTCCACGCAGTGCTGTCCTTCCGGTTTAGCCTTTTTATGCCTGTTTCCCTTTTCAAAGAAGCCAATCGTTATGCGTCCGATCACCGAAGTGTCGGTATCCGCTTCCGGCGCTTCTTTCGCCACCGGCGAGGGCGTGCGGGTGGTTTTGTGGACAGGTATCCCCAGCCCGTCGCGGTCTTCGTCGGTTACCTCGTGGTTGTAGGCCAGGTACTCTTTCACCGACAGCCGCACATCGGCTGTGAGCACTTTCCTGGCGGTGTTTTTCGCCTGAATGCTCAGTCTGGTACGGGTCGCGGGATTTTCGGCAACGTCCAGCTTCTGCGCGAACTCGTCGCGAAGCATTACCAGCCTGTCATAAACTGCCTGCGGGAAATGAAACCGCATCATCGCCGTTGCCGTCATCAGGTACGTCAGGAAATTAACGACCCATTGAAGTAAATTCCGGTCATTTTTCGGAAGAAAATCAATACCGTTCATAATAATTTATTTAATTTGATGAATAATAATAATTTATTGGTGAAATAAAAAATGTTTCGGGATGTCCCGCCCAAGCGGTGAGCGTGTACGACCAAACCCTGAGCGCGTGCGACCAAACCCTGAGCGCGTGCGACCAAGCCGTGAGCGCGTGCGACCAAGCGGTGAGCGTGTACGACCAAGCCTTGAGCGCGTGCGACCAAGCCTTGAGCGCGTGCGACCAAGCCATGAGCGCGTGCGACCAAGCCGTGAGCGCGTGCGACCAAGCCGTGAGCGCATGCGACCAAGCCGTGGGCGCATGCGACCAAGCCGTGGGCGCGTACACCCAAGTGGTGGATGTGTATTCCCGCCGTTGAGCGGTATACCGGATTTGAAAAATATTTGCTAAACTTCACGCGCGCGCGTAATATTACGCCTGTTAGTCTCTCTCTCTCTCTCTCTCTCTGCAAAAGCCGTGCCATTCGGTGATTCACCGAGCATTACAGGCAACAAATTTTCGAAAGATTTCGACATGATGAGCGTACTTTTTGGTATGTTTTTGAGATAAAAATACGG
>JAISDP010000294.1 GCA_031264715.1 Bacteroidales bacterium | reverse complement strand
GTAAAAAAATAAGCAAAATTGATAATGCCTGTACAAAATTCTTCTTCATGTTATGCTTTCCGACTGTCCTATTAAACTTAATTTTGATAAAAAATATGCAAAAAATAGTTTTTTTATACAAAAAGATATACTTTTGCGCCATTTATTTCGCTTTCATGATAACAGATTTGAAGTATTTGCAGCAAATGACCGGCAATGACAGTACAATGATGAAGGAAATGATAGAATTGTTTCTTCATCAAGTGGCTGAAATGCGGGCAGATATTGAATTGCTGGTCGAAAATAAAAACTGGATGGAATTAAGCCGGCTGGCGCATAAAATCAAATCGTCGGCGCTTGTTATGGGAATTGGACAAATGGCTGATGATATGAAAGAATTGGAGCTGTTGGCAAAAGCAGGCAAGAATATTGAACAGTACCCCGATTATATAGCACGCTTTAATACGATGACAGATTTAACTGCAGTAGAATTAAGTGCATATCTGGATTCGTCGGGTAGATAATTATCAGCACATGGATCATAAATTATTGAATATGCTAAAGATTAATACAATCGGGGATGTCACAGAGGTAAAGTTCGACAACATTCAAAAACTGAATGTCCTGGTGAGCGAATCCGTTAAGGCCGGACTTCAAAAATTGTTCGAGAGGCCCAATGCCAAAGTTCTGATTAACATGGAAGGTATTCACTTTCTTGACAGTTCGGGCTTTGCCGCCTTTTTATCAGTTTCAAAAGCAGCCAATAAAAGAAACGGACAAATCATTTTCTGTAATATAAGCAATTCGGCTTTAGATCTTTTTAAAGTCCTGCAACTGCATACGGTATTCAATATCATCAACAATCAGGAAGAAGCTGTAAAATCGTTCAAATAATTGCGGACAATTCCGTACACAAGCAGTATAACAGCTATTCCTGCCTCATGGCTGGTATTTACATTTATTGCCGGTTTGATACATAATACATATAATAATATAGATATGAAGAAGACATTGACGGGTTTACTGATCATCCTTGGAATGAGTTGGACAGTGGCCGCACAGGAGAACACGCCCGACTGGGCAAAGGAAACAGGGGAACAGAAGGAAAAACGCATGGCATGGTGGACACACGACCGTTTCGGGATGTTTATCCACTGGGGCATTTATGCCGTACCCGGCCGTCACGAGTGGGTCAAGCAAAGAGAGCGTATCTCCGATGCCGATTACCGGAAATACTTCGACCATTTTGATCCCGACCTGTACGACCCTAAGGAATGGGCGGCAAAAGCCAAAGCCGCAGGAATGAAATATGTGGTGCTGACTGCCAAGCACCACGACGGTTTCTGCCTTTGGGATACCAGGCATACCGATTTCAAGGCTACCAATACACCCTTCAAGAAAGACCTGCTCAAGCCGTTTGTCGACGCTTTCCGCGCCGAAGGCATCCGCATCGGGTTCTACTATTCGCTGATCGACTGGCATCATCCCGATTTCCCGTATGACAGAATCCATCCCAACGGACCGTCGGACCCGCAGGAACGCAAGGCAGCCAACGAAAAACGCGACCTGAAAAAATATCAGCAATACCTGAAAGACCAGTTGACCGAACTGCTGACCCAGTTTGGCAAAATTGACGAACTGTTCCTCGATTTCTCCTACCCCGGCGAAAACGGCAAGGGACACCAGGACTGGGATGCGGAAGGATTGCTGAAACTGATCCGCAAGCTGCAACCGTCTATCCTGGTAGATAACCGCCTGGACCTCGACCATACCGACTGGGGCTGGGATTTTGTAACTCCCGAACAGTTTATGCCTGCCGAATGGCCTGCTGTACGCGGGCAACGCGTTCCATGGGAAACATGCCAGACGTTTTCGGGTTCGTGGGGATATTACCGCGACGAATATACCTGGAAAAGCGTGCACCAGCTGACGGTGATGCTGATCGAAACCGTGAGCAAGGGCGGTAACCTGCTGCTCAACGTTGGCCCCACAGCTCGCGGCGTATTCGACGACCGTGCCAATGAGCGGCTCGACGGACTTGCCGGATGGATGAAGTTCCACAGCCGTTCGATATATGGCTGCACACAGGTTCCCGACGGATTTACCGCACCGCAGAATTGCCTGATGACCTACAACCCCGACACCAGGCGGCTGTACATCCATGTGCTGGAATGGCCTTTCAAATCGCTCCATCTGCCCGGGTTCAAGGACAGGTTCAAATATGCACAGCTGCTGAACGACGGGTCGGAAATAAAATTCCGTACTGCCACGCAATCGGGCAGCCACACCACCGAAACTTCGGGCGCGAACGACGTGATCCTGTCGCTTCCCGTGGAGCGTCCCAACGTTGAAGTACCTGTAATCGAACTGTTTTTGGAATAAATGGCTGCGGGCAAGACGGGTTACAGGCGGGTCGCCCGCAACCTGTTTTTACCCGTCTGCCCGTAACCTGTTCACTTGTCGCTATTCCGCTTGTCACGTTATTTTATTGAATTGGCATATAAGGGAACTCCTTTTTGCGGTTGGCAGTTACAGCCCAACGGGCCGACCGTGCAGGAGGAGTTGGAGCAGGCGCTCGGAAAATTACTGCGCGAACCTGTACGGCTCACCGGTGCAGGCCGCACGGATGCAGGCGTACACGCCCTCCATTACGTAGCGCATTTCGATGCTTCGCGCGATGACTTGCATACGGATGCTTTGCTGATCAACAGGATAAACGGGATAACGCCGCGCGGGATCGCTGTTTACCGCATAGCTGCCGTCCCGCCTGATGCACATGCCCGGTTCGATGCCGTTTCGCGCACATACTGCTACCGGATTGCTGTGAAGAAGAACCCTTTTACGGTCGATTTGGCATATCATCTTTACCGTCCGCTGGACATGGCAAAAATGAATGAAGCAGCCGCCATTTTGCCGGAATATAAGGATTTTACAAGTTTCAGCAAGCTGCACGGCAATGCCAAAACGAACCTGTGCGACATCCTGGAGGCCTGCTGGACAGACGACGGCAAGGGCGAAATGCAGTTTACGGTCACGGCCAACCGGTTTCTCCGCAACATGGTGAGGGCAATTGTCGGCACCATGATTGAATGTGGGCTTGGAAAGTACCCTCCAGTCGATATCCGCAGGATTATCATGGAGAAAAACAGGGGAGCCGCAGGAAGTTCAGCGCCGCCGCAAGGACTTTACCTGGCAAAAATCGAATACCCGGAAATACCCGGATATTCACCCGCAATCGGAACGGATTCGCCAGAACCATTAATTTTTCCGGCCTTTGGTTGAGAAACCAAAAAAAAATATACAACAAATTATAACCTTTCTATTTCCATCCCGTATAACAGAATATTATTAGTCGCCACATGATGGGCGAATGTACGGGTTACATGTTATGGTCGTCGCTACAGTGTTATTAATATAACAATATCATTTTTGACGTATTTATCATGCATACTCATGAGGTGCATGACGGATCCGTACCGTACAAAATAGCGTTGCGCACTGCGCACACATCGGTGACACTTGCAGGTATAGCGTTGCGCATTGCGCACACCATCGGTGACACTTGCAGATATAGCGTTGCGCGTTGCGCACACCATCGGTGACACTTGTAGATATAGCGTTGCGCGTTGCGCACACCATCGGTGACACTTGTAGGTATGGCATTGCGCGTTGCGCACACCATCGGTGACACTTGTAGGTATAGCGTTGCGCGTTGCGCACACCATCAGTGACACTTGTAAGTATGACGTTGCGCGTTGCGCACACCATCGGTGACACTTGTAGATATAGTGTTGCGCGTTGCGCACACCATCAGTGACACTTGTAAGTATGGCATTGCGCGTTTCGCACATCAATAAAAGCATTGTACGCCCATAAACTTGCGCATCCTGTGTCGCATGAATGAGGTTAATGATTAAATCAATTCAATTATTTTAAATTTTTAAATTATGTCAGAAGAAGTAAAAAGTAAAAAATCAAGACAGGGCGCCACGCCGCGCAAAGAGGCCGATATTATTACGGTAGCCGCCAACATAGCGGCATCATGGAAGAACCGGCCCGGTTTGATCCTTGCCTGGACCACCCCCGACAGTTTGACCGACGCGGCAGGGATATTCAAAACATCGGTTACAGTACGTAACGAAACCAAGGGAGACCGTGCGGTTATTACGCGTACCCTCCAATCAATCAATACCGAAGTCGACCAGTCGGTGAGGTATGTAAAGGGTTATATTGCCGATATGTTCCAGGCAAAAGAAGCGCCGGTCTATTACGGGCAGTTCGGAATAGCGAAGGAAAGGGGCAGGTTTAAAATGCCGGACGACAACGACAAGCGACAGCTTGCCCTGGAACAGATGGTAAAGGCGATTGACCGGCACGGCATGGGCGACCGCAAATACGGGAACCCGTACTGGACAAACATCTACGAGCAGTTTGTACAGGCCAAGAGCCGGGCTTCCGACAGCGACAGCAGCTCCGCCGAACATGTAAGCATTAAGACCGAACAGAAGGCATTGATCAGGAAAACTCTCAATGCGCTGATACACCTCATCAAAGCCAATTATCCCGATACGTGGAAAGAAGAAATGCGCATATGGGGATTCCAGAAGGAAAAATATTAATACACGCAATAAACGGTTTGCCGGCAGGATACAATAATATCCTGCAAGTTCTCCCTGTGCAGCCGGTATCTTTTAACCTTTAATAAAACCGCCCGGTTGAGGACTGACGGGCAATATTTAAGTAACAATGAAAAAGTATTTTTTGAATGTGGGATTCTTGTGCCTGTGTGCAGGCTTTGTGTTTGTGGGATGCAATAAGGATGATGACGACCTGGAAACAAGCGTTGTTGCAGATAATAAGATAACGGTAACCGTGGACGCTCCGAATGTTGCTGTTGTAAAAGCGCGGATGGATGATTATGAAGGCGATGGCGATGCAACAATGGACGAATGTGATTATTCCAACGGGGGGTTTGCATTAACATTGCCTGCAACTCTTGATGCCGAATACCTCGAACCACTCGTTGATGTATTTCCAAGTGGAATATCGGTAAGTGATAAAAATACCAAAATGGGCGACCTGTTGATATATGGACACAATGCGGACGGCGCCAGCATAGGAGCTTTTTATTATGGAAGTAATACCTGTAATGGCGAGTATACATATGTTGATAGAAATGTCACTATAACAGGATCGTATACTGATGGTGACGGCTACAAGACTGTATTTAATGTAAGTCTTGTAAAAGGCTGGAATATTGTGTATTCGACTGAAACTGAAAAAATATGTACAGTTACAACGTCCAATCCCGGCGGGTTGAGTTGGTATTTTGAGAGTTATTAGTGATAACCACGAATTGCACGAATTATTACGAATTACACCAAAGATAATTCGTGGATTCGTGGATAATTTTAAACAATTTTGGTTCTATAACGTTTTGTGTGGGTAATTCAAAATCCTGGAAGGATGTCAGTCCTGCCTTACAGGCAGCTATCCGTACATATCCTTTCCCGGAGGTCAATGACCTCCGGTTATGAAAATGATGACTTTTCAAGTCATT
>JAISDP010000207.1 GCA_031264715.1 Bacteroidales bacterium | reverse complement strand
TGAAGGAATCGCCCGTATTAAAACGGTTCCCAAAATCGTTCGAACCGCGTTTCCGTATGCTGGCGCAAGCGAGCAAACTGGACGTGTTTGACGAAATGGCGGAAATAGTGGGAAATAATAAGTAAAACATAGAAATAGCGTCAGGATAAATATATCCGCTATCGTTTTGGAATACAAAAATATTCCTTTACCTTTGTGCCATTAAGATTTTTAAGTTTTTTGAGTTGATTCTTTTGTCGCAATTTAAAGATACATCCCAGTACTCCTTACTGAATTACTTTAACACAAATTTCAAATGAATATAACAGTTTTGGATTTCACACCATAAAATCCTCAAAAAATACATCATCGAAATATTTCATTAAAAACTTTATACATAATAATGGCAAGACCGGCATCATTTAATAAACGGGAGTTAGAACAAAGAAAAGAGAGCAAACGGAGAAAAAAACAACAAAAGAAAGGCGACAGGAAGTCGAGTACAGGCAGCAGGTCATTTGAAGACATGATCGCCTATGTCGACGAAAACGGGCTCATTGTGGACTCGCCGCCCGATATAACGCAAAAAAATGAAATAGACGCAACAACCATCGAAGTATCCGTGCCCAAGAAAGTAGAAACCCAGGAAGATCTAACCTTGAAGGGACGGGTTGAGTATTTCAGCGCATCCAAAGGCTACGGTTTCATAAAAGACCTGGACAGCGCCGAAAAATATTTTTTCCATATCAACAATGCTTTGGATCCAGTGGCAGAGCATAACATAGTTACTTTTGAACTCATACGCGGGAACAAAGGTATGAATGCCGCCAATATAAAGCTTTTCAAACAATAAAGCTAAAAAACAACCGCCTGCAGGTCTTTGATACCTGCAGGCGGTTTGTGGTTTGCCTGTTGCTTTCCTTGCGTCCTTGCGGGAACTCTAAAACTCAAACTCTGCGACCTGTATCAATCCGTTGCCGGCAGGTTTGGTCTCCCTGGACATTTGCAGGCAGGTCACCCGGCGTTGCTGGCTGCTGCCGGAATAGCCGGTATATATCTCCACCATGACCGTCGACGGGCCTTCTGCTTTCACCTGCGAATCGCCGAAATAGTTCACATATACTTTGTATTTGCCTTTCACCGCTTTTTTCAGCATGAACTGTTCGGGACCGTATCCTTGCGTTATGTCCTGACTGATACGTCCGCCGGCAGCCGTTGCCTTGTGGCTGTAGAAACAGGTTTCACCGTTGGGATCGGTCACATGCAGGTCGATATCGGTGTTGTTCATGTTCCAGTTGATCACTACGCGGACGTCCACCGGCATGGCTTTCACCAGTTCCCTGTCGATGGCCGAGGCGTTCAGTTGCCTGTTGGCGGCTATCAGCTGGTTCAGTTCGGTTACCAGCACTTCCTCGATACCGAAACTGCGGCGGCTGATGTTCCGGGCATACGATTGTGTAAGCGTCGAATAGAGCGTATCCAGCGCCTGCCGGTAATATCCCGCATCGGCTAATGCCAGCGCATAATCGCGGTAGCTTTGCGGTTCCATCGGACGCCATTGGATCACCTTTTGGCAAACATACGCTTCGAGCCCGTATGCGGCATATTCCTTTAAGCGGTAACCCAACAGGCGGTAAAGCGAGGCGTTTTCCAGCTCCATGTCGGAAATGGAGGTGAGTATGCATAAAGCACGGGTGCGGTCGTTGTGCCGGAAGAACCAGTCGGCCATATCGAAATAGAACGCGGGCGTACTGATGTAATCCTTGCGGAGCCGCAGGTATTCGCTGTAATCGGCATCGGTGCGGCCGGTAAGCGCTTTCATGTACTTATTGTCCTGCTTCATGGGCGTCAGCTTGATGACGGGCTGCGGCGCGGCAGGAGTGTGGGGTTTATCTGATGCAGCCTGCTTTCGGTTTTCCGTTTTCCGTTCTTCCGCTATGTCAAAGTTTGCAGCCGAACCGATTACTGTATTCCTGCGTTGCACGCCATACGCGACGACCACTACTTCATCCAGCGTTGCTTCTTTACTGATCCTGTCGCCTGCGTCCTCCATTTCCGCTATATCAAGCTGTACCGCACGTGAATCGGATGGGAGAGCTTCCTCCGCGCGACGGCTGTCATTGTCCGGTTTGGGATATTTCTGTTTCACGGGTTTGAAATCCGTTTCCCACCATTGCTTTAACACTGTAGCCGCAGTTTTGGCCTGTGCCAGGAGGTCTTGCCGGTCTTGGCGCGCCTGTTCCGCCTGTCCCTTTTGCCAGCGGTTATACTCGCCGCGCAGCTCGGCGGGCGGCGTAATCCGGTAGGTGATGTAATCCTGCAGGGTTTCGAGCACAATGAGCGACGTGTTGCGGGTAATGATACCGAATTGTTCCCCGAGTTCGGCCAGTTCCTCCCTGTTCTTTTCGTAGCGCATATCTAGCTCGTTGATCTTTTTCTGCGCCCACATGCGGTGTATGTTTCCCTGGCCGGCTGCATTGCGGGTATCTATTTTTACTTTCTTCTCGATACTCATTTTGTTGCCATAGCCGAACAGGAGGGTAATTTCGGCCTGACCGGCATCTAATATCCCTGCCACAGAGAAATTCCCGTTTACGGGGGTGTTTACCGACGGGTATACCTCGCGTACTGTGTCGGGTTTTTTTGTACCCATAAAACACAATGTTTCGTTCATCAGTTCGTTTTGCGCCTCGTCCTGTGCCATGGTATTCAGGTTGACAAACTTTCCGCCGGTTTGTGCTGCAATACATTTCAGCGCGCTGTAATCGGCCCTGGACGATGATACAATACAATGTACGGGTTTGTTGGAATTTGTAGCAAGTTCGGCTTCGCTAAGCGTAGACAGCCCGTCGGAGAAGAACAGGAATTCCTGCACTGTTGAACTCAGTTCCACTGCCCGGAAGTTGGTGCCGCCATCGTAGTCGACCTTTTCCAGGGCGTTGCGCAGTGCGCTCCAGTCGCCGTCCTTGATGGCGAATGTGCCGGCGTTGGCAAAACGGTTGTTGAGCAGGAAAAGCGTCACCGTAAGGTCTTTCTTTTCGCGGATGATCCTGTCCAACAGTTCCAGTTCGTGTTTGACGTCGCGCTGAAGGCCGCTCAACGAAGCATCCCAGATGATTCCTAACCGGTCGCTCCACTGTTTGCGGCGCTGCTCGGCGCTTGGGTAGCACGATGCCATGAAATACCAGCTTCCCGATGCCGATTGCACGAATACCTGCGGCACATCGGCAGGAACCGGCAGTGAAAACGCCAGCAGTTTCGGAGGCAAGTAATTCTTGCGCGAGAACGAGGATACGAAGTTTGTGCCCTGCGCATCGAATCGCAGTTCGTCCGCTTTCCCGTCGATGCGGGGCGCCTGGCTGCTTTGCCATACCGTGGCCTTCAGCGAAAATTTTTCGATCGCCTCCCTGTAATCCATCGGCAGGCGGTAGCGCAACAGATGATGGTCGGCCGACAGTTCCTGTTCGTAGCCAACGGCAATGGTGCGCGTGCCGTTTGCCGGGATCGGATAGATACGCGTGCGGAAATTGTTTCCCTCCACACGTTCGAGTAGTCCGGGATCAACGCGGCGCTGCTCTATTTCCTCGAATACTTGCGTAGCCTTGGCCTTTTCAACGGGAACGGCATCGCGCATCTTTCCGTTGATGTCCAGCGCGTAATGGCTCACCGTTACGCCGTCGGGCAGGGGGAAAAGCAGTTCGCCTTCGAGGATACGGTTGGTACGGTTTTTAAAAGTCAGCGTAAATTTGGTGGAAGCAATGTTTCCGGTTACATCTACCTGTATGTCTAATGCTTGCAGGTATACCTCCGTGCTGCCCTTTTTCCCGCCGACGCTCATGGTCGGCGTCTGCGCGTAAAGACCGGACGCTGTTATCAACATGCAGATTGCCATGTTTAGAGAACGGGTTTTCATATGGTTCTGAATTTAATTTAATATTTGACAAAATATTGATTTTACGCTATAGATGCGGCATAAATCAAAATTCCATAAACGGGTTGTAAATTTTTTTAACTTTGGGGAAAAATAGAATGTGAATAACACGGATTGTTCCATCAAATCAAAAATGATTTATGCTCTACAAAGATAAAATATTCTCGAAAGTGTGGTTTAAAGACGCTGCCCTGATTGTCATCGGCACGTTCAGTTTGGCCGTTGGAATGGTGTTTTTCATTGCCCCGTACAAATTTGTGCCGGGCGGCGTATATGGCATTTCCATTGTGATCCACCACCTGCTGGGAACGCCCATCGGTTTGGTATCGCTGTGTATGGATATACCATTATTATTAATAGGTATTAAGGTACTGGGCAGCAAGTTTGGCGTTAAGACCTTTGTGGGGATTGTGCTGACAGCTGTTTTTGTGGATACGCTGGGACGCATCTGGGGTAATGACCCGCTGGTAGAAGGCGATGCCTTGCTTTCCGGCATTTTTGGCGGAGTCCTGGTCGGTTTGGGATTGGGACTGGTATTCCGTGCCAGGGCTACTTCGGGCGGCACGGATATCGTGGCGATGATCCTGAGTAAATATACCCGCCTGCCATTGGGACAATCGTTGATTTATATCGATTCGGCTATCGTGCTCATCGGCCTGGTTGCGTTCCGGGACTGGAAAATTCCGCTGTACTCGTGGTTGATTATTTTCATCACCGGTAAGGTAATCGACACGGTGGTGGAAGGCTACAGCGTCAATAAAGTAGTGATGGTCATATCCGACAAGCACGAAGAAATACGCGAAAAGATCATTTTCAACATGGAGCGCGGCGGCACTTATCTCAATGCGCAGGGGATGTACGAAGGCGCGGACAAGAAAGTGATCTATACCAACATCAGCCGTCGCGAACTGCCTATACTGCTGGCATACATCAGGGATATCGACCCGACGGCATTCGTATCGGTGATTGATGCGCACGATGTGCTTGGCGACGGGTTCAAACCATTGAAAGAAGAATGATGGGAATCAAAAAGAAACCGGAATGTATTTATAACCCGAACTCTTTTACAATACCTTTTATCTTGTCATCAAGCGCCCGGTTTACACGGGCATATTCGGCAACCGATGGCAACGGTTCCTTCACGCTGATGTAATACTTGATCTTCGGCTCAGTGCCCGACGGACGTACGGAAACCTTGGTGCCGTCGGCAGTGAGGAATTGCAATACATCGGATTTGGGGATGTTGATCGTTTCCGTTTTGCCGGTCGTCATGTCGGTAACGGCCGGTTTTTCGTAGTCGAGCAGTTTCACCACGGGCGATCCTGCAATTGTTTTGGGCGGTGCATTGCGATAACCGTCCATCATGGCGATGATTTCCTCGGCGCCCGATTTCCCGGTCCTCACCACCGATACGCCTGTTTCCTTATAGAAATTGTAGTTTACGTATATATCCAGGAGGATGTCGAACACGGTTTTGCCCTGGTCCTTGGCCCAGGCTGCTATTTCGGCAAAGAAGGAGCACGACATCACAGCATCCTTGTCGCGGACAAATTCGCCGCAAAGGTATCCGTAACTTTCCTCGCCGCCGCCGATAAAGGTCGTTCCGCCTTCGTGCCTGCGGATAATATCGGCAATCCATTTGAATCCGGTGAGCACATCGTAATACGGCACGTTGCTTTTGTTAGCAATTTCGGCCAGCAATTCGGTGGTTACAATGGTTTTCACGATGTATTCCTTACCTTTCAGTTTTCCCAGTTCGCCCCAGCGTTTGATCAGGTAATAGATCAACACGGCGGCGGCCTGGTTGCCATTGAGGATTACCCACTCGCCCTGTCCGTTTTTTACTGCAATGCCCACGCGGTCGGCATCGGGGTCGGTACCCATCACAATATCGGCATCCACCTCTTTGGCCTTTTGCATGGCCAGGTTCAAAGCTGCCGATTCTTCCGGGTTGGGCGATTTCACCGTCGGGAAGTTACCGTCGGAAACATCCTGTTCGGGTATGTGGTAAATGTTGGTGAAGCCTTTCTTGGTCAATGCCATCGGAACCAGCGCTACACCTGTTCCGTGGATCGGAGTGTACACGATCTTCAGGTCCTTATGGCGGGCAATCGCATCAGGCGAAAGTGTCAACTCCACAATGGCGTCGGTATATGCATCGTCAATTTCCTTGCCGATGATGGTAATCAGGTCTTTTGGCCCGTCAAAATTCACCGATTCAATGGTTGTGCGGCTCACTTCGTCGATGATTCCCTTATCATGCGGAGGGATCACCTGTCCGCCGTCGTCCCAGTATGCTTTGTACCCATTGTATTCCTTCGGGTTGTGCGATGCAGTGATGACAACTCCGCTCTGGCAACCGAAATGGCGGATGGTAAAGGAGAGTTCGGGCGTGGGACGCAACGCCTCAAACAGGTATACCTTGATGCCATTGGCGGCAAAGATACCGGCAGTGGTTTCGGCAAACAGGCGGCTGTTGTTGCGGCTGTCGTGCGCAATAGCCACTTTGATCCGGGACACCGCAGCAAAATTCTTTTTCAGATAGTTGCACAAGCCCTGTGTAGCCATCCCTACGGTATATATGTTCATACGGTTGGCGCCAATACCCATCAGGCCGCGCAGTCCGCCAGTACCAAATTCCAAACTCCTGTAGAAACATTCCGTCAATTCGGACGGGTTGTTATCTATCATATCCTTTACCTGTGTACGGGTCTTTTCATCGAAAGCATCAGAAAGCCATGTTGCAGCTTTTGCTCTAACTTCATTGAGCATTTGATCGTTATTCATTAATGGTATGATTTTATTAAAGCGTGCTTCAAAGATACAAAGAATATATGAACAACATGGAAAAGTTTTTATTTTTTTGAATTTATATTTCGTATTTTAAAAAACTAATATACCTTTGCATCCGCAAAAGTAAAGGACTCATAGCTTAATTGGATAGAGCATCTGACTACGGATCAGAAGGTTGGGGATTCGAGTTCCTCTGAGTCCGCTGGAAAACGGGGCGTCTGCAAGAATCTTGCAGACGCCCCGTTTGTTTTTATTAAAACAGTAGTTATCCTGTTGGGCAGATTTTAGACACACTATGTCAATTGCGAAACAATCTCCGTAAGGAATCTGACAAAGAAGCCCGGCGGGTAGATGCCCAGCCAGACCGCCAGCGCCAGGAGGAAGTATTGCGACATCGACTCGGCAACCGGCGG
>JAISDP010000196.1 GCA_031264715.1 Bacteroidales bacterium | reverse complement strand
TCTCCGTAGGAGATTCATCATGTGAAACCTCTACGAGGTTTTGGTTCGGGTGTCGGTGCACGTTTTTCTATTGATATGGTTCCCCTGACGGGGAACGTTCCATCATTCGGCGAAATCCCGTCAGGGATGACAGATCGGTAGAAAAACGTGCACCGCCTGTTTTTCCCCGTAGCGGAAATCCCGTCAGGGATGGCATATCGGTAGACCCCTCAGGTAACGTTCCATCATTCGACCAAATCCCGTCATGGTTTCGTTTGAATTTATTTCGGCCACTGATTTAATGCCGGTATTTTAGCTGTTGTTTTCTTTGCGCTTTGCGGAATTAACTTTACGAGTAAAGTGATTTCGGTATTGGCAGGAACTTTTACCTCAAACCCGATCAGTACAGTGCCGGGATTTGGCGAATCAAAGTCGTTGGGTGATTTGGAAGTCCACGTCTTCATGGTTATTTTGGACGGCTCGGCAACTTCCAGTTTCAATCTCTTTCCGTCTTTTCTCAGCTCTATTCTGTTCGAACCGGTAATCTTCGCATCGGCAGTGGTGAGCATCGTCCACCGGATGACGCTCTCTTTGTCCAGTGTTTTGATTTCATCCCTTACAACGACATATTGTTTGTCAACAATAGCAATTCCGCGTACTGCTTCGGATAACTGCCCGTCATATATCTCTTTCAGGTCGGAAGTAACATTCATAAAGTCAGGGGAAGATGAAGCCGAGCGTATATTCGCATAACCTTTGACGACATGCAACTGATCATCTACAGTCAGCGTGTTGTGCGCCCTGTTGTTGTAACGAAACACTTGCCATCGCTGTGAATTTTGACTGCTGTTCCATAAATCCACTCCTTTTGTCTCCAATGAGTTATAGTTTTCTGCGCCGAAATCGGATGCCCAACGGACACCATCCGCATCCATGACGAACGATCCGGCATCCATGTGGGCATGGTTGCTGGATGCTGTGCCACCCTTGAAACCTGCATAGATCGCATTGGGATCCGTCCACGAAGTACGCATCAAAGCAACAGGCGTTACCCCCTGTCCTACCCATAATAATTTTTTGGGCGCCGGTATATTATCCACCTTGAGATGACTCCCCCACAGCATCATTGCCGGCAACAGGCGGTTTCCCGTAAATCTCCTGTCACTCTGCAAATAAGTCTTTTCATTCCATAATAACGAGGGGTCATTCAATTTGGATGAAAACCAAAAAATGGCGGGACTTAAATTTCCTCCCAGGCCATTGTCGGCATAATTAAAACAGAGATTGAAAGGTCCTGACATGTGTTCCAGATATTCCGCTGTTTTCATAAACCCGGGCGCTTCGGAAAGCTTGAAATCGGAATTGAGCAGTTTTTCAATGGCGCTCAGGAACATCACATTAAAACTTGTGCCGTATTCCCAGTAGCCATAACCCTCGGGATAAGCGCCATCCGGGGCATAATCATTCATCGGCAGTTGAATAGTTTCAATAGCCCTGTCGATCACCAGTTTGCAAAGTTCGGGCATTTCTTCGTAAACGGCCAGCGCGCCATAGGTAATTCCCGCGTTGCATACCTGATTCCAATTATGCTTTGCTTTCAGGAACCAGGCATAACCTGTATTCAATGACGGGTCAATGCCTTTATCCAGGATGGCTCCCTTTATTTTTCCCCGCGATGTTTCGGACAGAGACGCGTACAGCCAGTCATAGCCGATGGCCATGGCCATGGTCATCTCGGCCACATCCAGGAAATGCGACGGATTCCAGTCGGAAAACCCGGCAATGGCCAGCATTTCTTCTTCGGCATGGCGCAGGTATTTTTCCTGCTGTTCCATCCTGTATGCGTAGGAGAGGTAAAATATCCGCCGGAGCGCTTCCCGGGCAACGCCTAAAAGCCGGCGACCTTCCTGCTTCCTTTCCAAAACGGGACTGGCGATGATCCTGTCACATTCGGCAATAATTGCCTGGTGTATTTTTGCCCGGGACTGGTCGGCTGCAATGTTGTTTTTGATCTGTTGCTCTTCTCCTTCAAACAGCAGAATCCTCGGATGGGGAGGAAGGTTCTTTACGTCCTGTAGATATTTCAACTGCGCCTGAACGAAAAACGCCGGCAAAAACAGGATTACGATAATAATGGCGATTCTTTTCATGTGTGATAAAATTATGAATTTATGTGTGATACTTACGTTACAGCTAATTTTCCGATGGATATTCATGCCGGATCAGTTTTTCCTGATCTCAAACACAAAAATATCCTTCGTTTTGGGTGCAATGACTTCAAAATTGATCCGGTGGATGACATCTCCCCATTTTGACCGGATACCTTTGTCCTCTTCGGTTTCCAGTTTTATTTTTTCAATCTGCACCCGCATCTTCTTCGGATCGTATTTCACGATAAAATCTATATTTTCCCCGGCCTTGTCGGTATAGAAAATCGTGATTTCACCCGGCTTTGTCTCTTTGGCAGGATAACAGACCATCATGTGCTGGATGATGCTGTTGGCTTTCTGCAAATGGGCTACATCCTTAATGATGACGTTTTTATTACGGTTCAGGGTAACAGTACGTTTCCAACTGTTTATCCCCGCATCCTCAGGATAGGCTTTAGCAATGTCGAGTCCGAACTCTACGGAGGATTTGCCTTTCCTGTAATTCACCTCCGTTGCCCGGAATGATTTTCCCGGACGCTGGGTAATGGTATTGACAGTGGGCACATTATGGTAATCCGAACAATTGTACCATATGTCGTATCTCCTGTCACTGAATGTCCTGGCAGTATAAGTTCCCCTCCCGACATCGATCAGTAACGGCTGGCCGTCGTAATACACCACATAATTACCGATATCGTTATGATTGTGGCTTTCTGCGTTATGTCCACCTTTGGTTGCCACATAAAATCCTTTGGCAGACCCTTCATTGTCACGCGCCACGGCTACCTGCAAATCGGGTAACCATACATCTTTTGGCAGGGGAAGACGTTGCGTGACATTCCAAAATTCTTCCTGCATGAATAACGCAAAAAAATGGCGGAAGTAATGTGAACTTCCCACCCCGCCTGTTACGGGTTTCCGGTAATATGCGCCGAAATCCATCATGTCCTGATCCTGAATATCCTTCCCATACCGGTAGATCATGTTGGCGGCCATTCCCGGCGTCGGGTCTGCGTCGGCGAAGTTAAGGAAATACGCTTCGCTGATCTGCGCCCGATAGATAAAACGTCCCATATCCTTGAATTTTTCATCCTTGTAGACATACCGGAAGGCATCATTGGTTGCCAGGTTAAGCAGTGAGATATTGTCGTACAAAGACGCCGCCGCCGCTCCCCAGTAGCTGGGACCTTCATCACAACCGCCATCCTGCGGATACGGATTCATAAATTCATCCAGCACTTTCAAGGTTTTGCCTATCATTTCTGCACGCTTTGCATTGTCTTTTTCCAGCAACAGTACAAAATTTATCCAGTTGGAACATATCCAGGGATTCCAGTTGTTGGGCGGCGAACCGCTGTCGCTTTTTCCCATCCACCAGTGATGTTTCTTCATCAGAGGCTGCATCAGCCGGTAGTTTACTTCGTTGTATATTCTTTTGCGTATCTGGGGAGAAACAGCATCAAACTTTTCACCGAAAAAATAATCCGCCCAGGCCAGAAAAACACCTGTTTCAGCGGCAAACAAATCAACAAAAGGTTCCGTAACATCCATCAATCCCGATAGCTCTCCGGTTTTGGGAAGATGTGCAGGTACGCCCCACCACGATTCCTCGCAGATCGACCATATACCATTGATCATCTGGTCGATAAACCGTCCTTTGTTTTCAGCAATTTCGGCCAGAATCATCGTCCCCAATACGGAACGTTTCCTGAAACTGACCCTTTGATATTCATCCCTGTCACCCGTACGGACAATCAGGAGTGAATAGGTTGCGGGAATAGTCGGCCAATCGTAGTCCATGTAACTTTCGGCGGCTTTTATGTAAGACTGCATTATCTTCCGGTCGGCCTTCGACCAGTTTTCACGATCGTCCAGGCGCGGGAAAGGCGTCCATTCGGCCTGCGTTACAAGGATGCTTTGAAGTTCCTGCAGCGAATATTTTCCGCTTATCAGGTTCTGATCCTGGGCGAACAGATTACAGGAAAAGAGAAAGGAAAGAAGGATGGTAAAATGTCGGTTCATTTCGATATATGTTTGGTTAATTCTACTTTCAGGCTTAAAAAAGATGCTTATTTATTATCGTTCCGTTATCCGGACGTTCCGGAACATAAACGGATTGTTGCTTATGAGATATTTTTTACCGCTTTTGACGGTCATATTTCGTATTTCAACTTCCCTGGTGATTACATAAGGGTATTTTTCTTCATATGCTTCACTCGTATACTCATTGTTGAAAGGTGCAAAAATTTTCGGTCCCCGGTAGTTGTCGACAGGGTTGCTATCGTTTATTACAAGACCGTTAATCGTTATTTTTCGCGGCATATGGCACGTATACCCGAAATCATGCTTGCCCGAATAGCTGCCACTTATCAGGACAGCATCGGACTGTGCAGCGTTGCGCGGAACATATTCGCAATTTTTTATAATGAACTCGCCTTCAAACGTGCTGCCATAGTCGCTGCGCAAATTTATGAAGTTCGTCGCGCACACTTTGGTGTTCTCTATGAGGAATACGCCGCTCCCTATGATATTGATGCCCTGGTGTCCGAGAATCGAATTTTTTATTGTCGCGTTTACCACACCCATGTGCGCATCGAAGCGTGAAAACTCTACCGCATCGAATGTAATATTTTTTGAATAGTTCGAGCCGAAAATTCCCCATAATTTCGTGTCATGTATATCGTTTATCTGTTTACAGTTTTTGAATGTCACATTGGTAGACCTGCCAACCGATATGTCGTAGGATCCCATCGAAACCGGCGCATTTGCCGCGCCAATGGTAACATAGGTCTTGTGTCCCGACAACTTGCAGTTTTGCACCGTCACGCCGGTGCAATTCGATATTGTAAGGAAACCGCCATACGGAGCGCCGTGATCAAGTTCTCCCGTGATCACGTGACTGACCCCGTCGATTACCACATTGGAACGCATTACGCCAATGCCTCTGGAATAGTACGTGTACCGTGATTCATCCTGATTGGCAACGGTCGTGAAATGTCCTCCGCGAATGGTCAGTATTTTGGCGTCGATCGGGTAAGCCGTCATCGTGCTGATATTGTTAAAGTCCCATATGATCGGGGCTTTCATATCTACTTTTCCCTTTTTGTCGACGACAAATGCGTCCGTCTGGGAAGAGCCTGTGTCCTGGTTCAATCCAAAGCGTATATAGCGTTTTGTCGTATTGTCGGTTACTGTTATAAATGAGCGATACGGAAGCGACAGATCGAGCTTCTTCTGGTTTTTTCCAAGCGTTTTCACGGTCGTTACCTGAATCGGGGGAAGTTTGGACGAAAGCTTGAATATCTGCACATTCCGGTTTTCGACTTTCGTGTCGTCGATAATGAACCTGGCATCGCCCCAGTCGGTATCAGTCTGTATCAAGGCGGTTTTGTCCGCCCCGCCAATATAGTATGTTGCGCCCGCGTCGGCGCTCACTTTCAGTCCCGCCTCATTCGCTTCGGCATGAGCCTTGATGATTGCGTCAAAGTCGTCGGTTACGCCGTCGCCCACAGCTCCGTATTCGCTGTAATATATAACTTTTTCGCCACCGGTTACAGCGCCGGATGCAACGGAAATATGAACGTTATTCGAACCCTGTCCGGATAATGCAAATTGACTGGGTAAAAAGAAGATTAGAACGGTATATACTAATTTCTGCATAGAATTTGATTTTTGGTTTTTTAAGAGGATTCTGACGATATTACATTTTGATTTGGTCAAGTGAAACCCCGGAGGTTTCTAAAACCTCCGGGAGCGGGAGTTCTACGTCCCGCCTCCGAGGTCTTATCACAGGCAATTGCAAATTGCCTCGTGTTCCGAGCCGAATTGCAAATTCGGCTCAACAGCGCTATATTCCGCTTATCACAGGTCTTTACCTTCCCGGTCAAAGGGTCTTTGCCCCCTCGGTCAAAGGGTCTTTGCCCCCCCGGTCAAAGGATCTTTGTCCGCCCGAGCAAAGGGTCTTTGTCCGCCCGAGCAAAGGGTCTTTGTCTTCCCGAGCAAAGGGTCTTTGTCTTCCCGGTCAAAGGGATTCAAAATTAAATTAAATTTATCAAATTCAGGTTAAATCAGGAATATTTGCAGGAAAAATTTAAGGAGTTGGCCTCACAGAGTATGTTTCAAGAACTACATCACGGCTGCGTACTACCAGCGTCTCCTCCGCAGTGTAGGTGTCGCCGGTGTTTCCGTCGGTAACGGTATAGTTTATCGTCATACCCTGTCGGATTTTCTGTCCAAAATTGTCATATTCCGTATCGAAGGTTTTGAACGTTCCCGTCCCGGTAACCGAATAATTTGTATTTCCCAAGCCGACTCCGGTAACAGTACAGTTGTTTTTGCCGTTGTGAACTCCGTTAAAATCCAGTGTCAGGAGAACATTTCCGGTCATGATGCCCGACTGGAGGCTAAATTCTCCCTCAACAGTGTTGCGTCCGGTGGTACGCAGTTTTACAACGTCATTACGTTCTACCCATTTTTCCTTATAGGTCGTAGTTTCGGTTGTTCCGCCTGCCTGCGATACCGTACTTGTTCCATATTTCAGATAGGATGCTTCATATTCGTTGATGTATTTCACAACAAACATGACAAAGTCTTTGGGTGAAACTACCCATTGTTCTGCCAGGCGCGGATCGGGATTGGGATAAGCATTGTCCTTCCTGCCCGACAGGATGCTGTCGACATCGTTAGAACCCTTCAAACGGATGGGAACTGCATACGTGTTCCTGATGGAATTTGGATCGGCAAAAAAGGCTTCGGTCAATTGCACTTCAATGCCTCCGTCCTGCCTGCCTTTTGGTATGATCAACTCCGAAGAGGAACTTAATGTATACCACGATGCAGGCATTGCTACTACCGGATCCCCGGTCGCAAAAACCACACCGTTACACAGGCTTTCGTCTACTTCGATGGAAAACTTCCTGTCTGTTTTATTATCGATTACACCTCCCAGATGCGCCGAAATGACAAATTTGTGCGCATTGTCGTTTGAGTTGTCATAGATATAATCACCAAGAATCAAAATCCTTACCGGAAATTGATATCCGAAGTAAGCGGTGGAATATTTATAATCGTTATACTCTACATCGAAATTTTTACATGCGTTGCTTCCGATGATTACTGCAATCATTAAAATAATTAATTTTTTCATGCTACTTGTTTTTTTAAATTACCAACCCCGGTTTTGAATAAAGTTGAATTTAAGGATTTCCGTTTGGGGAACAGGGCCATAAATCATATAATCCTCATAATCTCTGCTTTCTACATCAAAGTACGATGGTATTCCGCCTTCCCACCTTACACCCCTGACGGATTCTTTCATCAGGTCGGTCTTGTTCCAGCGACGCAAATCCCAAAAACGATGACTTTCAAAGCTCAGTTCAATGCGCCTTTCATTTTGAATCAATGTAATCATCCCTTCTTTGTCGAGCGACGCCAAATAAGGATCAGCGCCTATTCCGGGATTTGCACGCTTGCGAATTTCTCCAATGATTTGACGTGCTGAATAATTGTAGGACTGCGAAACTCCGTCAGGCCCCCACGCCTGGTTAGCTGCTTCGGCATATGTCAAAAACATTTCGGTGTAACGAACATAGCCTTCAATATGATCAGCCGTATTCCAACTGGACCCGTTCCATGTAACATTATTGTCCACCAGCAGTTTTTTCAGATAATAGCCTGTCCGTGTCGATCTGGCTGCCATGCCCAGCCGGTTATCCCCGGCATGTGTCCCGGTTCCGTCAATGGCAGTGTAAACGGTATTGCTTTTAAAACTTGCGCCATTATACAGCACAAACAGCCCAAGCCGCGAATCCCTCCCCGTATAGGGCGCTGCCGGATCATACCCCGAAAGTGAAGGATCAGCAGTGATGGGATAACCGTTTGCCATAGGAAACGCGTCCACAAAATTTTGCGAAGGATTGATCCGTCCATTGCCCCCAAAGGTTGGAGGATAATGCTCCGTTTCTTTTGTATTGTTGTTTTCCCTGTTTTTTCTCCACACATATTCTTTTCCGGTAACAGGAGTATTCCAATTATATTTAGCGACTTCGGTAGAGGCATAAAAGCGATGGCCGTTGGGATCAATATCCAGCCCGCCCTGAAAAGCGGAACTGTAAATAACATTCGGTTTGGACAGCAGTTCGCCCGAAAACTCGGCTGCTTTTTCCCACAAAGCGCTATTGCCTTCGTTAAATGCAGGACTTGCGTGGAGTAATGCCATTTTTGCCTTAAAAGCCAACGCAATACGTCCCGAAACACGTTCACTTGCAGTACGTCCGCAAACCAGATTGTAATCGTCTATGGTCGCATTGCCTGATTCATTGTAGCCCGGCGGTATTCCAATGCCGGCAGTTACATTGCCAAAGTCGAGCGGAAGTAGTGAAACCGCCATGTCGAGATCGTCATATACAGTTTGCACACAGTCGACAAATTTTGCACGGGGCTGGGAAAATTTAGACTTGTCGGTGTATTCCATAAACTCATCGTATATCGGCGTTCCCAGCAATTCTCCATTGGCGCCATATCCGCCATGATTACGCAACAGATAATATTTCAAAATACCTCTGATGGCATACGCTTCTCCCTTATAGCGCCGCTTGTACATCCTGTCTATATCAGGATTGGAAGGTCTGAACGGCACCTTGTCCACAATTTCCAGAAATTTGTTAACATACATGATCCCGTCATTGCAATTTTGCCATACATGCTGGGGATTATACTGAGACGACCAGCCGCCTGTTGCCATCCTGACATAATCATTGGCTAAATCGTTGGTCACAGCGTCGTCCGTTGCACGTTCATCATACCTGTAATCCCTGACAGGAACCTGGATAAATCCGCGTATTAAAAGACCTTCGGCAAAGGCGGGGTCTTCATAAACACGGTCAAAAGTGCTATAGTTTTCATTATCCGGCTCAAGCAACTGGCAGGAAAATAACATGATGAAAATAACCCCGGGTAGTATAAATTTATAATTCTTCATTTCAACATTATTTAATTTATTCGAAAACAATTAGAAAGAAACTTTCAAACCGAACACAAAGGAGCGATAATTCAATCCGCCGCTGTTTCCAGTTTGAATTAACCTCATTTCTTTTTCTTTAGCAAGAATGAGCGGACGGGTTACATAAGCGAATACATCCAAACTTTTCATGTGCAAGGCGCTGGTCAACAATTCGGGCATCTGATAATTCAACTGTATTTTGCTGATTTCAAAGTAATCAGCATTATACTGCCAAAATGTTGAGCGGCGGTTATTGTTTGGATTCGACTGGGACGACAGTCTGGGATAGACAGCGGTATTTCTTGTTTCAGGCGTCCAACTGTTTAATGCCACTTCGGAGTATTTACGCGTGCCTTCCAGCCAGAAATAATTATTTTCCTTAAACGGCTTGGCGCCGGAACGGCCTTCACCTATCACAAAAAGCGAGATTTTTTTGTAGGACAGCGTAAAATTTATACCTCCCGACCACGGAGCCTGCCAGCGTCCCAAAAGAACTTCGTCATCAGTGTCAATTCTTCCATTCTCTTTCTGCGCCTGATATTTAAGGTCGCCTTCGCGTACTGTGCCTCCAAAAACCTGCGGCGTACTGTTGTCTACGTCTGCCTGATTCTCGAAAAAGCCGAGACTTACCAATCCCCAATAACCGTCGTGAGGCGTTCCCACCCTGTTCAAATGCGGGTAGGCACGCAATTCGTTAACTTTGGTTTTTACCGAGACAGAATACAGCAAATTGGCTCCAACCCTCAACGACCAGTCATTCCATTTCTCTACATAGCTCGCTCCAAGTTCGAAGCCCTGGTATTTCACATTTTCGAAGTTTTCGTACGGCACAAAGGTGCCCAGGAAACTGGGATACTCGTTTGTCGAGCGCACAAGCATACCTTCGTTTAAAGTAAGAAAATAATTGGCTTCCAAACCCAACCTGTTCCCAAACAACAGCGATTCAAAACCAAGGTTCAAATCTTTACGTTCAGCAAAGGTCATATCAAAATTACGCGTTCTGTTTGCGATCGTACTGCTGCGGCTTCGTAGCCCGTCGCCCCAACCCCAGGATGTGGAACCTCCATAATTATCGTCATACCAGAAATAGCCGGGAGCGGAGTTGTTTGAGGTCATGAGGTCCGATTTAATGATACCTGCCGAAAACCTTATTTTCAAATAATCAATAAAATCTGCCGAGGACATAAACTCTTCGGAACTCATTACCCAGGCCAGCCCTGCCGTAGGCGAAAAACCGCCCCGGTGCCCCGGCGCAAGCCGTGTCGAATTGACGTAAGCGCTGCTGAAATCAATCATATAGCGCTTGTTGTAGATATACCCCAAATGCAAGCCCAAATGCGCGAACTTTGACCCTTGCAGGTCGCCCGACTGTTTGTACGTATTGCCGTATCCAAGAAGGATTGCCGTAATGTGGTGTATATCATCAAACATCTTGTCGTATTGCAATGACAGGTTATACCCAAACCGTCTCCTTAGTGCAATTCCTTCAATCAGCGGAGAGGTTGCCGCTTCGTCGGCATTGAATTTCTGCAAGCCGGTAATCCTGTTGTTGTTATCGAAAGTTGGAAAATAGGTGGCATAGATATTGGCAACTGTTGTTGAAAACCCCGACCAGAAATCGAAACCGAAATTGGTATTTAATGTCAATCCTTCTATCCATTGGTTAAAATCAAAATTAATCTGGTTACCTAACGAAAAGTTACGAAATCCGATTTCACTTTCGCCGGCGCCATACATATCGCCAATGGGTGTTGTGCGGTAAGCGTCGGATCCTCCTAAAAGATACTTCCCGTCGATGATTCTCTTGGCGGACTCCAATACCGGATTATCCGGTTCAATCAGGTCTATGGGGATCAGCGGAGTATATTCGTACGGGCGGATGCTGCGCGCCGCAGCCCAATAACCGTCACTGGCGGAGATACGCGGCACAACTTGATTTTGAAAAGTCACACTTCCGTCAAGCCGGGTATTGATCCAGCTGTTAATTTTCAAATCGCCATTCAATCGTGCATGGAACTCGTTTGTTCGCGAATCTTTGCCTTCGCCGAAACTGTATATGGTGTTTTGATTGTTCCATCCAAAATTTGAATAGTATTTTGCCACACTGTTCCCTCCTGAAAATTGCCCTTCGGCGTTAAAAGACCTGTAGAACGGCCTTAAATAATCCCTTGAGAAATAGTCGACGTTTGGATAACGATATGGATCACCCGAACGGTAATTGTCGATATCCGTGAACACGGCATCCAGTTGATCGTTTCGGCGCGCCTGATTGTAATACTCCATATAATCCGCCGAATTTAAAAACTTGGGGAACGCCATCGGCTTATTGATACCGTATGTTACCTTAAAGTCAGCCTGCTTCTTATAGGCTTCTCCTCTCTTTGTAGTGACCAGAATCACGCCATTGGCTGCCGCTGTTCCGTAAAGAACTGCCGCATTCGCATCTTTCAAAACCGTGATGCTTTCAATCTCGGACGCGCGCAAATAGGTCAATTCCCGCGGAATACCGTCTACAACAACCATGGCCGCTGTTCCCTGGGTAGAAACAGTCATGATATTGCCAACGTCGAAATTAACCCCCAATCCCCTTATCTGATTGGAACCCAACATGCCCAGGGTTCTGTTACTCAGAAGACCGGAAGCGCCTGTTTCGTCGTATTTCAGTATTTCATCGGCGTCAACGTATGTTACAGCGCCTGTCAGATCACCCTGATAAGATTGACGGAAAGCCAGGTTTATTTTTTTACCGTATAATAAGTCATTACTTGCGAGACTGATATTCGACATGTTCTGAACATCCCCCGCCAGCAACTTAACCGTCTGATATCCGTTTGCCTTTATGATTAAAAGGGCGTCCGGCGATACCGAAATCGTAAACTGTCCGTCGGCTCCGGTTTTGGCATAAGCCGGATCACTGAAGATTTCGACATTTTCTACAGGATTTCCATCCGTATCGGAAACGATGGATGAAACGCTAATGCTGCCCGGTTCACTTTGCGCATAAGTATGACAAGTACAAAACATTAATAGAAAAAGAACTGAATATAATATCTTATTTTTCATTTGATACATTATTAATAATTAGACAATACATTCTTTTACCATCCTGGATTTTGCGGAAAA
Organism: Bacteroidales bacterium; assembly: GCA_031264715.1. Lineage (GTDB taxonomy): Bacteria > Bacteroidota > Bacteroidia > Bacteroidales > UBA4181 > JAIRLS01. The sequence continues at coordinate 20,750 of JAISDP010000196.1, read as the reverse complement.
GTACTGTACATCGTAGTGTATTTCGTTATGACAGGCAACCAGTTGTGTTTTTTATCAGCCGCCCTTTTAGTAATAACTTGCTCTCTAACTGCGACAGGTTCACCATTGCCGTCTAAATCAAAATATATCCCTGTTTTTTCCAGGTAACGCGGATCATCGTTTCTGCTCCAGCGTCGCAAATCGCAAAAGCGGGCGCCTTCCATAAATAATTCTACCGCTCTTTCACGGACAAGCTCCTCAAAAAACACATTTTTATCAGCCGTATATTTGGGATCAACAGTCGGAATCTGGGCGCGCTGCCTTACCATGTTCAATGCATCCTCGGCAGTTTTGGAATAATTGCCGGTTTTCGCTTTGGGTCCGCCGCCCGTCATGAAATTTACCGCTTCGGCATACATCAGGTAAACATCTGCAAGCCTCAGGTAAGGAGCAGCCGCATAACAATCGGGCGAAGCCCTGTAAGCATTCGGATCCAATCCGCTGAACTTCCTCTGGTAATACCCGGTAACGGTCGGATACTGTATTGTGCGGTGGAATCCGCCGTTTTGACATTCAAGAACCTGTCGTCCCGTCGTTCCATTGTGTATTTTATCGCCGTGCTTCGCAATAACCTTATAAAAACGAGGCTCAAGATTAGTCCATGGTTTTTGCGGATCAAAAGCAGGGTCCTCTGCTTGCGGAAGTCCATTCGCTGTGGCGAAATTTTTGACAATGTTATGTGTCGGCACATCAGCGCTGGAGCCTGCATTCAACCCCATGTCGTTAGGAGATATCGCGCCTATTGTAGACCATCTGAACCGTGTTGCGTCATAAGTCGTGGGCAGCATGATCACTTCATTCAAGCCGTTCCGGTAGGGAGCGGCGTTCCGGTTTGCGCAGAAAAAAATCTGATTGTACTCATTCCACGACGCCAGCGTATACCTGTTGGTATTTTCGGCAAGCGTCAACAGTTCGCCAAAAGCGTCAGCTGCCTGGGCGCACAGCGCCGGGTCAAATGCGTTAACGCCGGTGGCTTCCTCGTTAATCATCGGACTGGCGGCAAACAGTAAAGCCTTACCAAGATACCCCAGGGCATGAAACTTGTTGATGTATTGATTGTTGTCATTCCTTCCCTGTGGAACGCCGTCCGCTTTTCCATACATATCTTCCCAGTGTTCAGGCAACAAATCAGCCGCTTCCCTGAAATCAGCCGCCATTTTCAGCGCTGTCTCCCGAAAGTTCATTCTTTGAAAATAAGGGTCTTCGTAATTTTCCGTTTCAGTCAGCGGCCTGTCAATATAAGGCATCCCGCCCCAGAAACGGCATATTTCAAAATAGAACCACCCTCTGAAAAAAAGCGCCTGTCCGCGGATCAATTTTTTTTCATCCGCGTTACCTGCAAACAAATCTTCCTCTTCGATTTTATCCAGCACAATATTTGCTTTGGCGAGAGCATACCACGCATATTCCCAGATGCGCTTGGTCCTGGATTGACCATCCGTGGTACTTACAGCCTGATTGCCATTGTTGTGGAAATACGTTTCGCCACCCCAATAATTACCGGTGTCAAAATTGTAAATCCTTGGCCCCAGGTTTTCATCGGCAAACGAATAATTGTTCCATGCGCCACATTCGCTCGGACTGATAATACAGTTGTACAATTCTTCTACAAAACCTTGAAAACTCCTGAAATTTACATAGATATCCCTTTCCGTAATATTCGACTGCGATGGTCTGTCCAGGTATTCCTCGCACGAAGTAAAACATAATGCAACAACGGCAATAGATATATAATCGATTATCCTTTTCATTTTTATTCAGTTTTTCTTTGTTAAAATGATATTTCTACTCCTAAATTGATTCTCCTGGTGGAAGGATATGAACCCTCGGTTGCACTGCCCGCACCGGAATAGGTTGTTTGCCGGTCGTCAGGTAATTTCGACCAAAAAAACAAATTATTGCCGTTCATAAAAATCCTTAAATTGGAAATTCCTGCCTTTTTAGCCCATCCGGCATTGGAGAAAGAATAACCCAACTCTACATTTTGTAATCTGATAAAGGAAGCATCGTACAGATAATAGTGTCCGATGTTTTCCGCATACGTTTGCCACCGGGGAAGAAATGAACTTGCATTCGGATTGTCTTTCGACCAGTAATTGCCTACATGATCATATACAACATTCGTATTGTTCCGGTAATTATCCCAGCCAATGTAACGGTTGCTATTGTTCGCCCCAAAGAACTGGATAGTGAAGGACAGCCCCCTGTATGACGCGCCCAGCGTCAAACTGCCTGTATTTTCAGGCACTTCGGAATATCCCACCGGAGCTGAATCGTAAGTACTGCTAATGACGCCATTGCCATCGTAATCAATCTGGTCATAATAACCCGGAAGCTTTTGGAGATCGTTGGTTTCAGTAGGCGCGCTCGCCCATACCTCATCCCAGTTATTGTAAAAATATCCGGTGTTCAGCACTCTCTTATTTTGGCCAATCCTAAAATCCTGGGCTTTCATGTGATCATCGGCCAGAGGCGGGTCATCCCTGAATATAACCTTATTCCGGGTATGCGTTAACGAAAATTTCGCCCAGACATCAATGTCTTTATTAATGGATTTGTTAAGCCCCAACTCTATTTCGAACCCGTTCGATTTAACTTGACCCGAATTGACCGCAGGCGGACTGAATCCATAATATACCGGAACAGACCTGTTGTTTCCGGCAATCAAAATGTCGGTACGGTTTTCGGTAAAGTAATCAAAACTCAATGAAACAAGGTTTTTCAATATGCCGAATTCCAAACCGTAATTGGTCTTCAAAGCCTGTTCCCACCGGGCATCGGGATTGGCTTTGCTGGCGATGCGGTAAAAGGAATACGGGCTATTGTTATTGGCATTATAGACCAAATGGGCAGCGCCGCCGTATGCATACTGCTGTTCATAAAGATATCTGCCGCCTGCATCGTCAGCCCCTGCTATACCTATGCTGTACCGTACTTTAAGACGATCGACCCATTTGATATTCGAGAAAAAGCGTTCGTTTGAGATATACCATCCCAGTCCTAACGACGGGAAAAAGTCGAACCGGTAACCCGGACCGAATTTTTCGGAACCGTTATAAGCGCCGTTGAACTCGAACATATAGCGCGAAGCGTAATCATAGGTGACGCGGAAAACCCAGTCTTCCCTGTAACGTTTAAATTCGGCTCCCTTAGCGCTTTCTTCCCGTTTGAATACTCCTGTCGCCCCTACCGAATGACTGCCAAATTTTCGTGCATAAGTTAATTGAAACTGATACATTAAAAACCTGTCGACCGGCAATCTGCTCGTCCAGCTATTTTCCAGACCTGTAGCGACTCCCTCCTGGCGGATGCTCCACGGGCGCACATACCAGTCGTAGTCGCCTGAAGAGGCGGGCAAATATACGGTATAATAGCTCTCATCATCCGGATTTTCAAGATACCTGGAAGGATAAATCTGCCTGTAAGCAATATTTGTCGCTTCTTCGCCGGGCCTGCCATGATTGGCAACGTCGTAAATACCGCCTTCAGATCGTATCCTGTTATCAAAAGCCAGCGTTACCGCCGCATTCAAACCTTTGGTAATCATTTTCAAATCCTGCTCCAGCACGAAATTGGACTGCAACTGGGTTTCCCGCGCTTTGCGCACGCCCATATTGGCAACAACTGCTGCGGGATTTACGGTATTGTTACCTCCCTCGGAATAAGCGCCCCAATACCCGTCGGGATACTGTGCAGGGAATAAATCCGGCGCCAAACCGTATACGGCAGCCCACATCCATTGGTCAGCACGACCGGTAGAACCGGTGTTATTATAATTGGTATTCTTTTGACTGAATGATCCTGCCAGGTTCATTTTAAATTTCGTAGTACTTGTCAGGTTAACATCAATATTGCTTCTGAAATTGAAACGGTTGGCGGCATAACTTGGGTCATATCCCTTACCGTTGTCATACTTCTTCATCATATCGCCTTCGTATAAATAGGACAGTTGACCAAAATACTTGATCGTCTTGTTTCCGCCCTGTGCATTGACGTTTACCCGATGCTGAAATCCCATCTTTTTGAACATCTCATCTTTCCAGTCAACATTCGGAAAAATATACTTGTCTTCAGGCGATTGCCTGTACTTGTAACGCGCCACGACTTCGTACGGAGTATAATCAGCCCACGAGGCTTCGCGAAGAGAAACCTCGCGTTCTATCATTTCATTTTTTGCCATCAAAGCGTCATAGGAATCCAACATTCCGGGTAATTTAGACAACATGATTCCTGTTGCCGTATAATTGACAGACAATTTAGTCTTACCTTCGATTCCGCGTTTGGTAGTGATAAGAAGTACGCCGTTGGCGCCTTTTACCCCGTAAACAGCTGTTGCCGAAGCATCTTTCAAAACCGAAACCGATTCAACCTCGTTGGGATCAACGCTCATTAAGGGGCGTTCAACCCCGTCGACAAGTACCAGCGGACCTGAGTTGTTCCATGTATTTTGCCCGCGAATATAGAGGTTGGTCGAACTTTCCCCGGTAAGGATTCCACCCGGTTCGCCCGAAGACGTCAAGGAGATAACCCCCGGCAATTGCGAGGATAAAGCAGCAGTAATATCGGAACCGCTCACTGCACGTTTCAAATCGTCTCCGGAAGCTTGCACAATAGATCCCACGACACTCGCTTTTGACTGAATACCATAACCTACTACCACCACTTCGTCAAGTTGCTGGCTCGATTCGTTCATCACAACATTGACAGTCCTCAAATTCCCAATGGTAATCTCTTGACGGTCATAGCCAACGGACGAAAAAATCAAAACGACCGTATCGTTGTTGGGGACTCTGATAGAATACTGTCCGTCAATATTGGTTGCTATACCGTTGGTTGTCCCTCGCTCAACCACGTTTACGCCTGGCATCGTTTCGCCATCAGCGCTCTTCACCACGCCTGTTATCTGGCGTGCATCCTGCCCGTATAAAGGAGCAGATAACATAAAAACCATGACAGGCAATAAACCCAATAGTTTTAAAGCCTCGCCATTCAATTTGAAAAATCTATTTTCTAATAGTTTTTGCATAAAACCGTAATTTAAGATTTGTTATAAAATTCGCTCGTATAATTCTCTTTAGGGATGAAAAATAAATAACACATCAATGATATAAATGTTCAATGTTGTTGCATCCTGTCCAATGTACACACATTCGACGCACTGTTTGCTACACATCACATCATAAAGCCGTTATATCTTTCTTGTTTATTTCGCATCTCTTAATTATAATTTTCCTCCTCTACGAAACATCTATTATTTTCGCAAAGGATCAGTATTTTAATTTACTTGCAGATTACTCCATTGGCAAAACAGGTTAAGTGATTTATTTTGAATAACTTTTTACAGATATGTGATACGGGTTATCCTTCACCGGATAAGCCGATCACATTATAAGACCGGTTAGGACAAAAAAGATGTGACAGGGAAAATAAATTTTTTTAATTTTTTATCAATTTTCCAAGTGATTCCCGCAGTTTAGTCATTGCGCGGGTGATCTGTGTACGAACTGTATTAATGGAAATATCTAATTTTTCTGCTATTTCCTGATAACTTAATCCTTCCAGACGCGCCAGGGAGAATACTTCCTTACATTGTGCGGGCAAGGCGTCTATGGCATTTTCTATTTCGGCCACCGTCTCCCGGGATATCAGCATGGATAAAGGCTGATCGGCCTGCGGTTGGAATAAGTCGTGGTTAGTAGCCATATACCGGCCATATCCGCGGTATTTATTTAATACTTTAATGTGTTCCAGATATTTCAGACTGTTGTTGTAGATGCCTTTATACAAATAGGCCTGCAATGAAGTGGTGATGTGTATGATTTCGTGATTCTCCCATAATTTCATAAAGAAATCGCTTACGATTTCTTCGGCGGCTTCTTTCTCCCCAACGATCCCTTCTGCATAAAAACACAACCCGCGGTAATAGGCTTTAAACATCCATTCAAATGTTTTTTTATTACCGTCCTTCAGTTCCTTTACAGCAATATTGACAGAATCGAACTCGGACATTCGCGTATTTTTTTGGCAAAGATAAATGTTTTTCAAACTCTACAGGCTCTACAGGGTTGCAATTATGCGCTTTTTTCGTCTTTTTTCGTCGCATGTTAACAAAATGCTTATTTTTGACGCGTGAAGTAGAATCATTTTACAGGTTCCGATTATGATCATAGAATGTAGGGCATATGCTCGTGCCGGATTGCTGGGAAATCCGTCGGACGGGTATTTTGGAAAAACGATTTCGATTATTGTCAAGAATTTCGGGGCGATCGTGTCACTGTACCAAACTCCCGAACTGGTAATAGAGGAAATGGAGGTTGACCGGAACAGTTTCCGCAACATATACCATCTGACCGAAACCATCAGGCAAAACGGTTATTACGGAGGCAGGCGCCTGATTAAAGCCGTAATCAAGCGCTTCTGCGAATATTGTGATTTGAACCGGATCAAGCTGGCAAACAAGAACTTCACCATACGCTACGAATCGTCCATACCGCGCCAGGTAGGTATGGCCGGATCCAGCGCCATCGCTACCGCCGCCATGCGCGCCTTGATGCAGTTCTACGGCGTGCAGGTACCGGTTGAAGTGGTGCCCAGTCTCGTGCTTGCTGCCGAAACCGAGGAATTGTCCATCAATGCCGGCTTGCAGGACAGGGTAATACAGGTTTATGAAGGCTGCGTGTATATGGATTTCGACAGGAAATACATGGAAAAGCACAATCACGGCAAGTATCAGCGACTGGACCCTGCAATGCTTCCCAAACTGTACATGGCCTACAAGACCGACCTGAGCAAAGTGTCGGGGCCTGTATTCAACAACCTGAAAGAACGCTACAACAATGGCGACGAACTGGTACACCAGACCATCCGCGAGCTGGGCGATGTGGCAGTGGAAGGCAAACAGGCCATCATCAACAGGGATTACAAGACTTTGAACCAGTTGATCAATTACAATTTCGATCTCCGGTGCAAAATCATGAATATCTCCGAAAATAACATGGAGCTTGTGCGGGTTGCGCGTTTATCGGGCGCTTCGGCCAAATTTTCGGGCTCGGGAGGCGCCATCATCGGCATGTATCCCGACGATGATACCCTGAGCAAATTAGTGGTAAACCTCCGGAAAATCAATGCAAGAGTAATTAAACCTTATGTATTATAGGCGTTCATAACGCCCGAACGCTCATAACGTAAAGCGCCCCGGCGCTACAAGCGTTATGAGCGCCAGGAGCGCTGTAAACGCTACAAACGCTATCGTAAACATGATCAGAAAAGCAGTTATCCCCGCAGCAGGTCTCGGGACTCGTTTTTTGCCTGCAACCAAGGCGCAACCAAAGGAAATGCTGCCCATTATCGACACGCCCGTCATCCAATACGTGGTGCAGGAATGTGTCGATTCGGGCATCGAAGATATTTTGATTATTTCCGGTAAAGGCAAGCGATCCATCGAAGACCATTTCGACAGGAATCCCGAACTGGATGCGCGCATACAGGAACAGGAGGACGAGACGCTGTACAACCAGCTCCGCCACATCGAGGATATGGCTAATATCCATTTCATCCGCCAGAAGGAACTCTGCGGCCTGGGCGATGCCATCTACCATGCCCGGTTCCACTGCGGCAACGAACCTTTTGCCGTACTCCTGGGCGATACCATTATCAACTCTGTGATCCCGGTTACCCAGCAACTGGTCGACGCTTACGACCAGTATCACCAATGCGCCATAGCTGTGGAGCGCGTTCCCCGCGACAAGGTTTCACGCTACGGGATTGTGGGCGGCACACAACTGAACAACCGGATCATGCAACTGTCGGAATTGGTGGAAAAGCCCGAATGTGACAAAGCGCCGTCCGACCTGGCAATAGCGGGACGCTACATCCTGACGCCACAGATTTTCCCGGCCATCGAACGTACCGAACGCGGTAAAAGCAACGAAGTGCAACTTACCGATGCCTTGCGCCTGCTCCTGAAACAGGAAAATATCATCGCGTCGGTAATCGAAGGTAAACGGTACGATATCGGGAATAAGCTCGACTTCCTGAAAACCACCGTGGAATTTGCCTTGCATCGCCGTGAGTTTGCCGTACAGTTCGAGACATTCCTGCGCAAAACCATCAAAGGTATTGATGATGCGCGGGCAAATGCCTAAATTAAAATGGGGTTGCGAACAATTTGTAATTTTGTAACTTTGCGCAAAAAAATGCAGGGATGTATATCCACTCGGTATTATCTTCCTGTCATTTCTTTGCGTTCCTGCGCCTTTTCGGGCAACAAATCAAAAAACAGAATTTGGACAACAGACAGCAAAAGTTAGTATACATTATTGCCGGCGAGCCGTCGGGCGACCTGCTTGCATCGAGGCTGATGCAGGCTTTGCATGATAAGGACCCGGGCATCCGGTTTGCCGGGATGGGCGGCGAAACCATGATCGCGATGGGTTTCGAAAGCCTGTTCGACATTTCCGAAATTTCCGTCATGGGGATCATGGAAGTGGTGCCCAAACTGCGGGTCATCCTGCGGCGGGTGAAACAGGTTGTGGCCGATATCCGCGAGCAGCGTCCCGATGTGGTGGTAACGGTTGATAGCTGGGGTTTTGTACATCAGGTGCTTGCCCGGTTGAAAAAGGAAGGCTGCAAAATACCCAAAGTACATTATGTCGCGCCGCAGGTGTGGGCATGGAAAAAAGGTCGCGCCAAAACCGTCGCCCGGTTAGTTGACCGGCTGATGGCGCTACTCCCTTACGAACCGCCCTATTTTGAAAAGTACGGGCTGAATTGCACTTTCGTGGGACATCCCGTTATCGAAACCACGGCCAACTTAGTGAACGATCCGGTTGCCTTCAAGGTAAAATACGGTATACCCGAACAATGTACACTGATGTCGGTACTGCCGGGAAGCCGCCACAGTGAGATCAAACGGCTGATACCCGTTTTCAGGCAGGCGCTCCTGCAACTGAAAAAAACGTTCCCCGACCTGTATGTGGTGATTCCGTCGGTAGCTGCTATTTCCCGCGAAGTGGAAGCTGCTTTTGCCGATCTGGAAGTCCCTCACCGCATCATTATGGGACAATACGAACGGTACGCCGCTTTCCAGGCAAGCATGTTCGCCCTGGCCGCATCAGGGACGGTATCGCTGGAACTCACGGCTTTCGGCATACCCCATGTGATCGCTTACAGGTTCGGTTACGTCACCAACAAGATATTGAAACATTTTGCCGGGACAAAATATGCCAACCTGATCAATATACTGGCGGACAAGTTTGTGATTCCCGAATTTGTGCTCGAAAACTGCCGCGAACCGTTGATCACCCCAAAAGTACTTGACCTGATGCAACAATCCGACAAGGCAAAAGCCCAAATGGACGAAGCGCAGCAATATCTCCTGAAATTGAAACCCGGCGACATGACGCCCTCCCAAAAAGCAGCCGAAACAGTTTGGTCTGTTATTGGGCAGCAGGTCCCAAAATATTAATTCCGACAGTGGAAAAATTTTTTAACAGATACCCTGGCAACCTGTCAGGTTCCAAATATACGGCAGACTTCCTGCGGCAATCATCCATCAGGCCTGTCAGGCTGGCGTTATGGTGTTTGCTCCCGGTAATTGCAGCAGCCGCCTGCACCGAACGCATCAGCATTGAAACCGACGATGCGCCGCCACGATTAGTCATTTATGGCTATATCACCACCGACACCATGCAACATTCGATACGGATCACCCGTTCGGCAGGCTATTTCACTACCGACAGTCCCGAAGGCATCAACAATGCTACGGTTACTGTTTCGGATAACGACGGAAAGGTGATACCGCTGGCCAGGAATGATACGGTGGCCGGCTTGTATCAGACAGCCGCCGATGTATACGGCGAAGAGGGTAAAACCTATACGCTGGATGTCCGCCTTGATTTCGACGGCGATCATGTCCCCGAACATTATCAATCGTCATCATATCTTACCCGCATCAATTTTATCGATTCGGTGGGGTTGCAGGCGTCCGCTGTTTTCAAGAACATGGTGGAAGTGCTTCTGTACGCCCAGGATATGCCCGAAGAAAATTTTTACAGCATCTTTGTCGCCATCAACGATGTGACCGTCAACTCTACCATCAATAAGTTTTTTATAATGGACGACAAATTCATTAACGGGCAATACATAAACGGAGTGGCGTGCTACTACCTGAACCAGGCCCCCGAAGACGCAGACGCAGAAGTTGAAATACTGCGCGCCGGCGACAAAGTGACGCTCAATATTAATGCCATTCCGAAAGAGTATGCTACTTTCATCAGCAATGTGCGCTCGGAAATACGCGGTTCGAACCCGATTTTCAGCGGGCCGCCGGCCAATGTGGAAACAAATATCCGTTGCGTCGGCAGCGGCGTCCCCGTGTCAGGCTTTTTCGCTGCATTTCCCAGTCGCTATGCCGATACTGTGGTGAAAGAAGAATTCCGGTTGAAAAAATAAAGCGTATTTCCATTATATCAACCGGAATTTCTTCTGCCTTTGGTATGAAATAACACACAGCGGGAGGATATGTGCAAATCCTCAATACCGGTAATGTTCCGGCTTGTAAGGGCCTTCCGGCGGCACGCCGATGTAGTTTGCCTGTTCGCCGGTCAGTCTGGTGAGTTTCACACCAAGTTGCTCCAGGTGCAACCTGGCGACTTCTTCATCCAATTTTTTCGACAACCGGTATACATCAATCCCGTACCGGTTTTTCCACAGATCGAGCTGCGCCAGGGTTTGGTTACTGAACGAATTGCTCATCACGAATGAAGGATGACCCGTAGCGCAGCCGAGGTTCACCAGGCGGCCTTCGGCTAACAGGAAGATGGCGCAACCGTTGGGGAAAACGTACTTGTCCACCTGTGGTTTGATGTTGACTTTGCGGATGCCGGGATAGTTTTCCAGCCTGTCCACTTGTATTTCGTTGTCGAAATGCCCGATATTGCACACAATAGCTTGATCTTTCATAGCGGCCAGGTGCTCGATAGTAATTACATCACGGTTGCCGGTAGTGGTCACGAAAACATTGCCTTCCTTCACGGCTTCCTCCATGGTGGTTACTTCGAAACCCTCCATGGCGGCTTGCAGGGCGCATATCGGATCGATCTCGGTAATGATGACGCGCGCGCCGTACGCCCGCATCGACCTGGCGCAACCTTTACCCACATCGCCATAACCCAGCACTACAACTACTTTGCCGGCAATCATCACGTCGGTAGCACGTTTGATACCGTCGGCCAGCGATTCGCGACACCCGTACAAATTGTCGAATTTAGACTTGGTTACCGAATCATTCACATTAATGGCTGGGAAAAGCAGTTCGCCGCGTTCCTTCATCCGGTACAAGCGGTGCACGCCGGTGGTGGTTTCTTCGGAGACGCCGCGCATTTCCTTTACTACGCGGTGCCATTTACCGGAATCGACGGCCAGCGTTTTTTTCAAAAGGTCGAGTATCACGCCTTCCTCTTTATTGGCGGGTGTACGTTCAATGGATTTCGGGTCGTCCTCGGCCTTAAATCCCCAATGGATCAGCAGGGTAGCATCGCCGCCGTCGTCCACGATCAGGTTGGGCCCCAAACCGCCTTCGAAAGCGAGCGCCTGTTCGGTACACCACCAGTATTCTTCAAGGGTTTCGCCTTTCCATGCAAACACGGGGACGCCCGCAGCGGCAATAGCGGCCGCAGCGTGATCCTGCGTGGAAAAGATGTTGCAACTTGCCCACCGTACCCGTGCGCCCAGGGCGGTCAGGGTTTCGATGAGCACGGCCGTTTGGACGGTCATGTGCAGCGAACCGGTAATCCGTGCGCCTTTCAACGGCTGTTCGACGGCATATTTCTTACGGATAGCCATCAGCCCCGGCATCTCCTTTTCTGCGATCTCAATTTCCTTGCGCCCGAAATCGGCCAGGCTGATGTCTGCAATCTTATATGGTTGATTCATGATGATAATTTATAATGATGATAATCTATGATGAAATACTTAATATGTTCTGCTTGTCGCGATAAAGCTGCTCGGATAATTGCCCCATATCCTCGAACTCGATATCGTCGCGGATACGGTGGGTCACGGCCAGCGTTATTTCCTGCCCATATATTTCCTGCCCGAAATCGAATATATTCACTTCGACGCGTATCGTGGCATCTTTCTGCTTCAGTACCGGACGCCTGCCAATGTACATCATGCCAAGCCTGTCGAATCCACCGGTTCCTGTCTTTACCCTTACACGGTAGACCCCTTCCCTGGGGAGAAGTTTGTAGCTGGGCGTTTCGATATTTGCCGTAGGATAACCGATGGTACGCCCCAAATGGTTGCCCGCAACCACCTTTCCGGAAATAAGGTACTCGTAGCCTAACATCTCGCCGGCCAGCGGCAGGTCGCCGCATGAAAGCGCCTTACGGATGGCCGATGAACTGATTTTCCGGGCAAGCATCTTTAAATCGACCACTTCCACCCGCAAATCGCTGTGGGCAATAAGTTTTGACAGGCGTTGCACATTACCGCCGCGGTCTTTCCCGAAATGATGGTCCCGGCCGACTACCAGGCAGCGTGCATCCAGCTTGCCGGCGACGACATCCCTAATGAAACCGGCCGCCTGCATCTGCGCTAAAGTCTTGTCGAACGGGTATACCACCACGTCGTCGACACCTGCCTGCTCCAACAGGGCGATCTTTTCGCCGAGTGTATTAAGCAGCAGGGGAGCATCGCCAACCGGATCGAGAACCTGCCGGGGATGCGGCCAGAATGTGAGCGCTACCGACCGGAGATGATGCCGGACAGCCAGGCCAGCCACACGCCGGAGCAGCATCTGGTGTCCGCAATGCACGCCATCGAAACTGCCGACGGCAACTGCCGTCCTTTCAAAATTCAAATTGCTGATGTCCCTATAAACTGCCAAGTCGCTTAAAATGGTGGTGATCAAAAATCGACGGCAAAGTTAACATTTTCCCACAAGAGTACAAAGCATACGCAGCTAAGGCCGACCGTTCGCAGGGCGCCGCTTTCATTCGCTGCCCAGATTATCTTTTATCACGGTATTAGCCGACCGATTGTCAATCCTGATTTTGCCCCTGACCATATTATCGGCGACAATTGCCCGCGACACGTTTTCGCTAATGAATACCTGCGGACTGTCGGTCATGAAATTACATCCGCGAATCATCACGGAGCCGCCGGTTACCTGGACGGAATAGCGTCCTTCGCGGTTTCGATCCCATTGCATGAAAATACAGTCGGAAAAGGTTGTCGTTCCCCGTCCGTCGATAATGGCATTCTGGTTGCAAGGCCCCCAAAAGGCGCAATTGGAGAAGGTTACATTTCCCTCGTTACCGGAATTTACCCGTACCATGACAGGATTTTCGCCGTCCATCGCAACAAACTCGCCATTGGTAATCAACAGTCCCATCGGAGCGCTTCTTTCCACCAGCACCGCCGTATGACAGGCGTCGGCGCCGATGCCCAGAAAATTGCCGTTGCAAACGCCTGCCTTACTGCCGCCGAACTTGTAACCGACCCGGTATCCGAAGCAGAATGTATTGAACACGTAATGCCAGTCGGTACGCTCAAAAATAAACGCTTCTCCGTTCGCTTTCTGCCAGTTGAACAGAGCCGGCTTCATGCTCCACCACGGGTTCCAGTGGACATTTTCAATCCGCCCGATGTCATAAATGCCATCGACATAGATGCCTCTCCGGAGCGGTTGGCCGCTGATATTGCGGATCAGGGCGCGTTCGTTTTTCGAGGCGTCAATCGCGTTGTAGGGATTCAACATTTCCACGTCGAGCAGTGCAGGATTTTTTCCGCGCATGGCTACTCCCCACGGATAGGCGTCGGGCTCTTTTTCCGGATCCTGCTGCGGCCAGTATAACACAACCCCACGGAGCGTGCTGTTCGTATTCAGGGTGATAAACGGCGTTGCATCTTCATTTCCTTTACCCCCGGTAACCAAAAATACAGTTCCGTCATCTCCCGGTTTGGGAAGTCCCTTGTCGCGGATACCGTTATGGGCAGGAACCGATTCGAAAGAGCCTTTTAATGTCACTGCCTGGGGGATATTCAAACTGCCTGCGAAAAGATACGTCCCGCGTGGAGCATATACCGTACCACCTCTCGTCCCGAATGAATGGAGCGCTTTTTGGAAAGCCTCCGTATCATCGGTTTTGCCATCTCCTTTGGCGCCAAAATCCCGTACCGAAACCATATCATCCGACAAGTTGGAGGCAACCGTCAGACCCGTGTTTTCTTCTTTGTTGCAGGCTAAAAGGATCCCCATGTAAAGGATGCCCGCACTCAGCATGTTTACTTTTTTCCAGTTCATTTTTTTCCTGTTTTATCGTTCGTTGTTTTTTTGTTATCACATCCGGTCTTTGCCTCGAAGGGAAACCGTTACCGCTCCCGGCTTCCTGTGCGAATGTCTGCAACTTTGGACGCGAACGTTCCCGAGGTGCAGATGCGGACGTTCCCGGGGTGCAGATGCGAACGTCTGCGTTCCGGGATGCGAACGTTCGCATGGAAGGTAAACGAACGTCCGCGCCGGAAATTGCGAACGTCCGTATTTTTGTCCCCTGTCCAGCAGAAAACTTTCATCCTTTTCCTGCCGGGCCGCCTCTTTGTCCGCGGAAGCGGTCGCCATCAGCAGCGCGCACTTTCCTGTCCGTATGCATCCTGTCCATTTTGTCGCCATGCGCATCGAAGTATACCCGTTGTTCTTCGGTGAGCAGGCTTCTGGTCTTTTGCCTGTCGGCGGCTTTGGCTTTCATTTCCTGTGCCTGCACTGCTGCAATTTCGTCGATTACCTTGTTGATCTCTTTCATATCCGGCTTATCAGCAGTTTGAAGCAGTTCGAGTTTCGCGTGTTTTTCTTTCAGCAGGTTACGTGTTTGGATGCGTCTCTTTACCTGTTCCGTGCGGATTTTCTTGAGTTCTTCGCGCTGCTTGTCGTCCAGACCCATCATCGGCGTGGTAAAGCCTTCGGGACGCATCACTTGCTTCACTTCCCCGGGACTTTTGCCCGAATAGGGGCGCGGCGTTTGCGATTGAGCGTCTACTGCCAGGCTCGTTACAACTGCAATGGCAATGACCATTATCATATTCGTCTTCATGATTCAAAAAATTAAATTCAACTATAACAAATTTTAAATTAACATTCCTTATACATCGGTTTTGTACTTTATGACTGCGCAAAACCGGATAGGTTTAATTCGTTATAGAGCCATAATGAATATTCAATTATTTATCGGCTTTTTCGGTTCGTGAGTAGACGTATATTTCATCGATAATCTTGGCGTATTTTTCAGTAAGCTGGCGGCGTTTGAGCTTTAGGGTCGGGGAAAGCTCGCCTGTTTGCGCACTCCACTCGTCTGCTACCAGCCGGAACCGTTTGACTTGCTCGGCAGCGCCCATTTGTTTGTTCACCTGGTTGACTTCCTGCCGAAAATTTTCAATCACTTCGGGAATCTGTATCAACTCCTTGTTGTCCGAAAATGTAATTTCCCGGGTATAGCACCAGTTGTGCAGTTGCGTAAAATTCGGGGAAATCAATGCGCTGGCAAATTTCTCGTTTTCGCCGATCACAATGACCTGATCGATCAACAGGGATTCCTTCAGTTTGTTTTCGATTACCTGGGGCGATATGTATTTGCCATTCGACAGTTTGAAGATTTCCTTTTTACGATCGGTAACCGTCAGAAATTCATTCTCATCGAATACACCAATATCGCCGGTATGGAAATATCCTTCGCTATCAATTACTTGTGCTGTTAGTTCCGGATTTTTATAATAACCCAACATCACATTCGGGCCTTTGCACAATATTTCGCCATCTTCGTCCAGTTTTATCTTCACACCGTCGAGTACCGGCCCTACGCTACCCGGTTTGGGTCTGCCCCGTCGTAAATCGCTCACGGCAATTACAGGCGAAGTCTCCGTAAGGCCGTAGCCTTCAAGCAAGTCAATACCTATGGCGCTGAACAGGTTGGTCAACCGTGTTTGCAACGGGGCGCCACCTGAAACGATGATGCGTACCTGCCCGCCCAATATAGCAGTCCATTTGGAAAAGACCAACCGTCGGGCTAACATCAGGCGGAACCGGTAACCGAGATTGCTTTTGTGTCGGGGATCGAACTTTACAGCTATATTAATGGCGTCGTTAAATATTTTCCCTTTGATGCCTTTTAATTCTTTGCTTTTTCCGATGATGCCGATATACATTCGTTCGAGCAGCCGGGGAACCGTATTGAATATGTGGGGCTGCACTTCCCTGATATTTTCCATGATAGCTCCCATGTTTTCAGCATAATACACTGCAATGCCGAGGTTCTGGAAATGATAATTCATCATGCGCTCATATATATGGCTGACAGGCAGGAAACTCAAAGCACGGGCGCCGGCGGTAAGATAGTTGCGGTCGCAGGTAGCTTTGAAATTGCTGACCAGATTGTTGTGTGACAACATCACTCCCTTGGGCGTACCGGTAGTTCCCGATGTATAGATTAACGTGGCCATATCATCGGGCTTTATCGCGTCTTTTATTTGCTGCACCTGCGATAACAATTCACAGGAGTTGTTTCCCTGTACAGCAATTTCCTTCCAATTGTTCACACCTTCGATGTTATTGAAAGAGTAGACATGTTCTATGGTTGGACTGTTTTCGAACAGTGGCCGCAGCTTTTCGAGCAGCAGCTTATCCGAAACCATTAACATCCGGGGTTCGGCATGGCTTAATATGTGTTGGTATTCATCCAGGCTAATCGTTGGGTAGATGGGCACGGAAATTACCCCGATCTGCGCCATTCCCATTTCGAAAAAATTCCATTCGGGACGGTTGTTCGAGATCAAAGCGATCTTGTCGCCCGAACTGTATCCCATCGCCAACAATCCGCAACTGATATCGTTGGCATATTTGATGTATTCATCCCCACTATATTTAACCCATTTGCCGGTGACCTTACATGCCAAAGCATCGCCCAACCGGTATTTTGTCCGGTATTGATCCAGTATATCAAACGTTCGTGTAACCATGATCAATGAGTTTAAGAAAATTATGGACGGCAAACCTACATGTTTTTTTTCAAATTACTATGTTTTTTTACGGAAATTTAGATTTAAACAGGGGGAAATTACTCGACAAACGACAGTATAACTTATTATATAACAGGAATAGTGGCAACTTTGCGCTACGGAAGTGAAATAATTTGTAATTTTGACCGTTTAATACGACGCATCACATAATTTAATAAACTTAATTGAAATGAAAAGATTTTTTATTGTTTTAGCAGTTGTTTGTACAATTGGTATTGGCGTATCTCATGCACAGGAAATGAAAACAGGGATGAGCCTGTTCAATGTCGGGTTGGGACTTGTTCCCGGCATAGGGATTAATGCGAGCTATGATTATGGACTGATTGACAAATGGGGCCCCGGTATCTTTACCATTGGCGGTTATGCAGGGTACGAAAACTGGGGTAAAACACTTTCCGGTTCTGGCGACTATCGCGTCAATGCCTTTGCATTTGCTCCACGCGCCACTTACCGGTATGCCATTAACAGTTCGTTTGAAGTATACGCTACCGCCATGCTGGGCGCCATTGTATACTCGTATTCCAAAAACTATGTCAATAACACAAGCGGTGTTCTCTTTGGAACCACAGCAGGTTGCCGCTACTCGTTCGGTAAAAATATTGCCGTATTTGCCGAAGTTGGGTATAACGAAATGTCGTACCTGAACGGCGGGTTAAGTTTCTCATTTTAAAAAAACATTGATCTGCCGGGGCTTTCAAATCCAACAGGTCTTTTTAATATTCAATTGTAAGACCGGTTATTTCGTGGAATAGTCCCGCTAAGGCCGCCAAGTTTGAAAACCCGGCAGGTTTTGTTCCGGCAGGTCTCCCAAAATAATGAACCGGTACCTGAAAATTATCCTCATCGGCCTTTTGTCCCTTGCCGCGTTACTGGCCTTGGGCAGCGGCATAGTATCGCATTTTTTCCAGGACGAAGTCATTGGGTTTGTGATCGAAAGCATTAACAAGCAGGTTAGTTCGCGCATACAGGTACGGTCGGCTCATTTTTCGGTATTCCGCAAATTTCCCAATGCAGCGGTCGAATTTAAACACGTGGTGATGGATTCCGCCAGGGATTTCGACACGCTTAGTTTCGATCCTGCGCACAGTCGCCAATTACTTGTCGCCGAAAGCGTTTTTGCCGAGCTGAACCTCTTCCGGCTGCTGACCGGCGACTACCGCATCACCCGTATCGAGGTGCGCGACGGAAATATCAATATGTTAACCGACAAAAGCGGCAAACACAACTTTATTTTTTGGAAGATTCCCGGAAAATCAACCGGCGACAGTTCACCCATCGAACTGCAGAATGTAGCTTTGCGCAATGTGGAGGTTTATTACAGCCACAAGCGAAGCAATACGGTGATTGCATTACATGCCAACCGGTCGCGCCTCAGTGGTAGATTCTCTTCGCGGCAGTATTCGCTAAGCGCCGATTGGCAAGGTACGGTAAGGCTTTTATCGGTAGACGACGATGTTTTTATTCGCGATAAGGCGTTGGAACTAACCGGTAAACTGGATGCCGACAATAATGTATTTACGATCCGCCAAAGCGATCTGACGCTTGCGAAGGTGGAAATGACTGTGTCGGGCGGCTTTACGACAGGCGACGATGTTGAGCTTGATTTGCATGTGGAAGGCAGGCAGATGGATTACGCCTCGCTGGTATCGGTAATTCCCGATCCATACGGACAAAATTTGCACGATCATTCCGGCAAGGGCGACGTTAATTTTGCAGCGGATATCACGGGCAAAGCAGGTGGCGGAAACATGCCTCACATTGAAGCTCAATTCGGCATGGCGCAAGGCCAGATTACACACCGGCAAAGCAAAGTCAAACTGACCGGGTTGTCGTTTACGGGATCATTCTCTACCGGCGAGAAAAGCCGGCGTTCCACCAGCGTGTTGCATATCCGTGATTTTGCATGTAGCATTGGCGGCGGAACGATCAAAGGCCAACTTTCGATGCAAAACTTCGTTCAACCACAGATAACAATCAAAATAGCCGGCAATACCGATTGGGGACAACTATACCGCTTTATTCCCGGCAAACGGATCGCATCAGCCGGAGGGCGGATAAATTGCGACCTGACTGTAAATGCCCGGTTGAAACACCTGCTATTGGCTAAAACAAGCGATATCGACCGGCTGGAGTTGCAAGGCGCTATCAAACTCAGCAATGCTTCGGTACATCTGCGCGAGCCGGCCTACCGGTTCAGCCGTATCAACGGATCGTTGCAGTTCGGCAACCGGGTGGCTGTGAACAGCCTGACACTGATGCTCAATGGCAACGATTTTAAAATAGACGGGTACATGGAACGGTTGTCGCCATACCTGCTCAAACAGAGCAAAACGGTATATCTTAAAGCTAATATATCGTCGCAGCAGGTGTGTATCGATTCATTATTGGTATCGGGGCCAGCGACTACCGGCAAAACAGCGGCAGTAGCAAGTCAGCAAGCCGGAAACACGGCATCCCTGCTCCTCCCTGCAGGTATCGATCTTGATGCAGGTATAGAAGCAGCAAAATTCCGTTACCGGAAGTTTGAGGCAGAAGATATGAAAGCCCGCTTGGTTTATCAACCGCGTATTTTGGAGATACGGTCGATCGACTTCTCGTCAATGTCGGGGAAAGTAACAGGAAGCGGTACCATCGCCAATAATGGGGCGAACATGATACATGTGCTGGGCGAAACGACGCTCAACCGGGTTGAAGTGAAGCAATTGTTCCGCGCGTTCGATAACTTCGGACAGGATGTGCTTCGCGCCGAACATGTGAAAGGCAGTCTTTCGGGCGATCTTGGTTTTGCCATCGGCTGGAATAGTCGGATGCAATTACGCCAGGAAGAGATAACCGTGGAAAGCCAGATGGACCTGGATGGTGGCGAATTGGTTAATTTCGAGCCATTGAACAATCTCTCGCGATTCGTTGCGCTCGAAGAACTGCAAAATATACGGTTTTCGAAGCTCCGCACGCGGGTTTCCATCAGGAACCGGCAACTCATGTTCCCGCAAACGGATATCCAGACGTCGGCTTTCGATATCCAGGGATCGGGCGAACATAACTTCGACAATAGTTATACTTACCGCGTGAAGATATTACTGAGCGAACTGCTGGCTGCGAAAGCCCGCAAAGCGAAACGCGAAAACCGGGAGAATGAATATTCGGAAAATGGCGGCAAACGTACTGCCCTGTACCTGAAAATAGCCGGCCAGGGCGATGATTTCAAAATCAGCTACGACAAACAATCGGCCAAGGCGTCCGTTGCCGAAGATATCCGTAACGAAAAACAAAATTTGAAAACTATCCTGAAGGAGGAATTTGGATGGTTCAGGAATGACACATCATTGGTGAAACCAACAACGCCGGAAAATACCGGGAAACTGCGTTTTACATTCGATGAAGAAACCCGGCAACAGGAAAAAACGTCCGGTAATAACCGGAACAGCAAGAAGAAAAGCCAGCCAAAAGACGAAAACGACGAAGAGAAAATAAAAATAGACTGGGAATAATTGACCGTTTTTGCAAAGCTGAGAAGACCTGTATCTTTTCAGACGATTTCCACGCCTTGTTTCTTCAACATTTCGAGCGCTATTTCGCGTAATTTGAATTTCTGTATTTTACCGCTTCCGGTCAACGGGAATGTATCCACAAAGAAGATA